>DASQJC010000205.1:0-4560 GCA_035631255.1 Candidatus Eremiobacteraceae bacterium
TAGGAGCGGTCGAGATTTATCTCGACCGCCGCGGCCCTGGCATTAGAAAGGCCGAGCGAAAATCGGCGTTATTTTCTGCGATCGGCGATCGCTCCGGCCGCGGTCCCGAATGCGACGCCGAAGACGAGACCAAGCGCGATCTGGTGCGTCGACGCTCCGATCGCAACGCCGATCGCCGCACCGAGCGCTATGAAGACACCGAGCCGCGAAGCTTTCATGTAAGACCGCTCCGGTCGAGATGAATCTCGACCGCTCCTAGAATTATTGGTAGATCGCACCGGTCGAGATGAATCTCGACCGCTCCTAGAATCAAGCGGCTATTTGACTTCGATCCGGGTCGGGGCGCGACGTACCGTGAACGACTGCGAAAACTTGTTCGCGAGCAGAGATCCGCAGGCCCATTCAAGGCGTTTCGCGTCGGCCGGGTTGCCGCTTTTATCGTAGAGGCGCCACGCCGTCGCGCGCGTCACGCCCTCGAGTCCGGCGATACCGAATCGGTCGCGCAGCAGTTCCGCGAGCGCGGTCGAGTCGTCGTCGACGTCGGTCACGACCGCTTCGTAGATGTCAGTCTCGGGCTTCGCCTCTCGCGCCAGTCGATGTTTGTTCGGATTGAACACGACTTCTGCATGCGTCAAGGCGTCGCCGCAACGTTCGGCGGTTAACCCGTCGTCAGGCAGCTGCAGCCAAAAGAGTTCGCTGCGCTCGACGCGTTCGAGATCTTCGTAACCGAGGCCACGAAGCGCACCGCGAACAGTGAAGGCCGTGTTATCGCCGACGGTCAACTCAACTGCGAATTCATACGTGGGCATCGCGAGCCCAAGTCCGACGCCGGACTTCTCGCGACCTGCCCTTCACGAGGCACGGCTCGATGCCGAGCTTCGCTCGGCCTACTACAACTATCAAAGCGAGGTGTTCGTTGACGACGATCGGCATGGTCGTGTTTCCCGGGTTCGAGCTGCTCGATCTCGCTGGCCCGCTCGACGTCTTCGCTCGAGCACCCGACGTCAAGGCGTTGACGATCGCGCAAACGCGCGAGCTGGTGTTGCCTGACCTCGCGCCGGCGATCGCTCCAGATGTCACGTTCGACGACGCGCCGCCGTTGGACGTCCTTTTCGTCCCCGGCGGTCATGGCATCGGCGCATCGTTCGCGAACGACAAGCTGCTCGATTTCGTCGCCACGAGGGCGAAGACGGCGCAATATATCACATCGGTCTGCACAGGCGCGCTGCTTTTGGGCGTCGCCGGTTTGCTGAAGGGCCGCAAGGCGACGACGCACTGGCGCTATCTCGATCTGCTGAAGCTACTCGGAGCCAAGCCAGTGTCAAAGCGTGTCGTCGAGGACGGCAACCTCATCACCGGGGCCGGCGTCACCGCCGGGATGGATTTCGGCTTTGCGCTCGTCGCACGGCTGCGAGGCGCCGATACCGCAAAACGCCTGCAGCTCGGCCTCGAATACGATCCCGATCCGCCGTTTCGCGCCGGGCATCCATCGGTGGCGGACAAAGCAGATGTCGAAACGTACGTCCGCGATACGACGGCGCGTTATGACGAGCGCGAGCGGCTCATCCGCGACGCGGTCACGAGACGGGCTCTATAGTCACCTGCTCCATGACGTCGCCGACGCGAACCTTGTCGACCGCGTCCTGACCCGACTTCACCTGGCCGAACACGGTGTACTGTCGATCGAGGAAGTGCGCGTCGCCTAAGCAGATGTAGAACTGCGATCCGGCCGAGTTCGGATTCTGCGCGCGCGCCATCGCGACAGTACCCTTCACGTGCGGCCTCGCGTTGAACTCCGCCTTGAGCTTGTACCCCGCGTCACCCGTGCCGGTGCCGAGCGGGCAGCCGCCCTGGATGACGAAACCCGGCTCGACGCGGTGGAATTTCAAGCCGTCGTAAAAACCCGCGCGCGCGAGCTTGATGAAAGACGCGACGGTGTTCGGCGCATCGTTCGGATAGAACGTGAAGACGATGTCGCCGCGCTGCGTCTTGATGCGGGCTTCGAGATTCTTCGCTTCGCCGGCGAGCGCGATCGATTCGTCGCCGGTCGGCGGTGTATGGGTCGTAGCCACGTCGGTGATCGCTCCTTCTTTTGCGCAGCCGGCCGTGTGAGCCGGTGCGTAGCTTAGCGTGCTGCTTTGAGGTCGCGCAGGCTGCGCGCCATGGATTCAAATATCGCGTGCGCGCCGACCGGACGGTTCGGCTCGGCCGCACGGAGCGGCGGATCGTCGAACGCGAGGTTGAACGCCCAAGCGGCGCGCTCGGGATGCGGCATGAGCGCGAGTATGTTGCCGTCGTCGTTGCAGATGCCGGCCGCGCGATGCATGGCGCCGTTGTGAGCCTTGCCCGCGTCGCGCAACACGATGCGGCCGCGCTCTTCGAGATCATCGAAGTAGCGCGCGTCGCCCGTGAAGCGGCCTTCGGCGTGCGCTGCGACCATACGGAGCGAGACGCCCGGTTCGAGAAAACGCGTGAAGGCGCAGCGGCTCGGCTCGTCGCCGGTGACGACGTCGACAAAACGGCATTGATAGTGACGCGCCGGCAAGTTTCGTCCGATAGCGACGTCGCCGATCATCCCGCTCTCCGCGAGTATCTGCGCGCCGTTGCAGACGCCGAGCACGAGTTTGCCGCGTTCGGCCTCCTCGCGCACGACTGAGACGAGCGGGCTTTTCGCGGCGATCGCGCCGGCGCGGACGCGATCCTCGTGCGCGAAGCCGCCACTGAAGACGTAGGCGTCGTACGAACGCAGCGATTCGGGGTCCTCGCTCCACCAGAAGAGCCGCGCGTCCATCCCTGCGTCGCGGCATGCGTCGACCGTCTCGTCCTCTGAGTTCGTCCCCGGAAAGACGACGACGGCGACTCGCGCGACGCTCGGATCGTCCGACATCGCGGCATCGCTCACGAACCCGGCTCCACGACGACGCGGACGAAGCGGTTCGTATCGATGTGACGCATCGCGCGTTCGAGCTGGGCCGGCGTGATCGCGAGCAGCTGCTGCCAGAACCATCGGTCGGAGACGTCGCCCGTGATACCTTGATCGGCGCCGGCGAGCATGTCGGACGCGACGCCGTCGTAGCTGTCGAGCGGCAGCACCTTGTTCGCGAGCAGCGAGGCTTTCGCGCGCTGCAGCTCGACCGCGGGCAGCGGCGTCTGCTGCAATCGTTTGATGATCGCGATCGCAGCGGACTCCGCGGGATTGACGTCGCGCGGTTCGCTCGCGAACGAGATGGAGAATTCTGCGCCCTCCGGCTGCGAGCTCAGGTCGGAATCGACGCCATAGACGTAGCCGTGCCGCGTCCGCAGCTCTTGGAAGAGCATCGAGCCCGTGCCCTCGCCGGAGAGGATCGTGTTCGCGAGCTGGAGCGCGACGTAGTCGGCGTCGTACGAGCGCAGTGGCAGCACTTCTTTGAGCGTCACCTGCGATTGGACGTTCGACGACGACTTGACCGTCACCGACGTCGGCTTCGTGCTCGTCTCCTTTATGTCGGGATAGCGGAACGAGGGGGGCGGCCCGCTCGCCTTCCAGTCTCCGAAGTATTTCTCGACCGCGGCCTGCGCTTGATCCGGCGTGATGTCGCCGACGATCGCGATTTCGGTGAGATCCGGCCGGTACGCGAACCCGAAGTACTTGCGCACGTCGGCGAGCTGTATCGCGCCGATCGTCTTGCCGTTGATGTCGCGCCGGCGCGGATCGCCTTTCGGGTAGAGCGCGAGCCGTTCGGCGAGGTCGGCCTTTTCCGACGGCAGCGCGTTCGTCGCGTTGACGCTCTCGAGCGTCTGCTCTTTGACGACGTCGAACGAACTCTGCGCGAAGGCGGGATGAAGCATGCCGTCCGCGAGCAGTTCGACGCCGCGATCGAAATTTTGCGATTGTACTTCGAGCCCGAACGACGTTCCGAGCGTGACGTCGGCGGCGGCATCGTCGAGCTGTTCCTGGTAGCCTTTTCTATCGTAGGTCGTCGTGCCCCAAGGCATGATCTCGCTGACCATCATCGCGACGCCGTCTTTGCCCGGCGGGTCGTACAGGAGCGGATCGTTGCGGATGACGCCGCTGAGCACGACAGTCGGCGCGGTTGTCTCCTGGCGGATCCGTAACCGTAGCCCGTTCGGGAGCTTGCGCGTCACGACGTGCGTGTCGTCCGCCGGCGCGACGAGCGGCGTTTTGAGCGCGACCGCCGCCCAATTCGGCAGCGGCTCTTCCTTCGTCGGCGTGTAGCTGACGTTTTCGACGCCCGCGTTCGGATCGGGCCGCGCGAACGTCGCATCTTGCTTGCCTGTGATGATGAGCGACACTTGATGGGCCGGCACGAAGTACGTGTTGAGCACGCGATTGACGTCGGCCGTCGTCACCTTCGCGATCGCGTCGTACGCCGCATCGGGTGACGTCTCGCGATGCGACACCGCATCGCCCCACGAGAACGCGAGGCCTGAGATCGATGCTTGGCCGAATGCGCGTTGCGCGAGTTGCCGCGCCTTCGACGCTTGGACAAGGTCGTCGGGCACGCCGTTCGTCCGGTACGCGTCGATGATGCCTTGGACGTCTGAGAGCGCGCTTGCGGG
>DASQJC010000206.1:0-9061 GCA_035631255.1 Candidatus Eremiobacteraceae bacterium
AAGTCCGTCGACCTGCTCGTGCCTTCGCGATTGCGCCCGCAGCATGCGGCGCATCGCACGGGTTACGTCGATGATCCGCATCCGCGGCCGATGGGCGCGGGCCTTGAACTGTTCGCTCGGCATCGCAACGGCACCGAGATCCCGGTCGAGATCAGCCTGAGCCCGCTCGAGACCGAGGACGGCACGCTCATCACGAGCGCGATTCGCGACACGACCGAGCGCCGTCACTTCGAGACGATGCTCCGCGAGAAGAACGAAGAGCTCGAGCGCGTCGGGCTCGCGAAAGACAGCTTTCTCGCGAGCATGAGTCACGAGCTCCGCACGCCGCTCAACGCCGTCATCGGCTTCACGGGCACGCTCCTCATGAAGCTCCCCGGGCCGCTCAACGCCGAACAAGAGCAGCAGCTGCGGACGATCCAGTCGAGCGCGCGGCACTTGCTCTCGCTCATCAACGACATGCTCGACCTCGCGAAGATCGAATCGGGCAAAGTCGAGCTGAAGATCGAGCCGATCGAGAGCCAGACGACCGTCCAGGAAGTCGCGAGCAGCCTCCAATCGTTGGCGAACGAGAAAGGCCTCGCGTTGACGCTCGATCTCCCGCGCGACGACATCATGGTCCTCGCCGACCGTCGCGCGCTCAGCCAAGTGCTCATCAATCTCGTCAACAACGCGATCAAGTATACGGAGAAAGGCTTCGTACGCATCGAGCTGCGCGCCAAGGATTCGACCGTCGAGTTCTCCATCACCGATTCCGGCATAGGGATCCGTCCCGATGACCTCGCGAAACTCTTCGAGGCTTTCAGCCAAGTCGATCGTTCGACGACCCGGCGTTTCGAAGGTGCAGGCCTCGGCCTTTACCTGAGCCAGCGGCTCGCGGCGTTGCTCGGCGGCCGGATCGATGTCGAAAGCGAACACGGCAAAGGAAGCCGTTTCTTGCTCGTGCTGCCGAGGGCTTGACGTGCCTGCGAAAATACTCGTCGTCGAAGACAACCCGACGAATCTCTACCTCATGGAGTATCTGCTCGGGGCGTACGGCCACAGCGTGACGACGGCGACCGACGCGGCGATCGGCCTCGACGCCGCGGGAGGCCAGCAATTCGATCTCATTCTCGCCGACGTCCTCATGCCGAGAATGGACGGTTTCGAGTTCGTCAAACGCGCGAAAGCACAGCGCGCCGATGGACCCCCGATCGTCGCGGTCACCGCGCTCGCGATGGTCGGCAACCGCGAGACGATCATGCAATCCGGTTTTGACGGCTACATCCCCAAGCCGATCAGCCCCGAGACCTTCGTCGGCGAGGTCGATCACTATCTCCCCGAGGGGAAACGGTCGAAGGCCACCGCCGGTGATCAGGCTCGAAGCTACGATAGTTCGCCGGATCGTCCGATGCCCGCAGGCCGAACGATCTTAGCCGTCGACGATGTCCCCACGAACACGCAGGTACTGCGTGCGACGCTCGAGCCGTTCGGCTACACGGTCGTCGAGGCGCGCTCGATGAAGGAGGCGATGGAGATCGCTGCGCGCGCGAAGCCGGACCTCGTCGTCACCGATGTCCACATGCCGAGCGGCAGCGGTTACGATCTCATCCGTGCGTTCAAAGCCGACCCCGATCTGCACGACATCAGGTTCATCTTCGTATCGTCGACGTATTGGCACGAGCTCGACCGCGCTCGCGGGCTATCGCTCGGCGCGAGCAAGTTCTTGGTGCGGCCGATCGATCCGCATACGCTCGTCGCCGAGATCAACGAAACCCTCAACGAGAGCTGACTCTCGGTCGGGGAATGTGGTATGCCGAGCGAAGCTCGGCTTCGCTTTTCTAGAACGAGGCGCGCGCGGCCGCCATCGCCATCGCCGCCTGCGCGGCCTCAAAACCTTTGTTGCTCGTCCGATGCATGTTGCCGTGTTCCGGAGCGCTCGCGTCGACGCTGCTCGCACGCGCCGCGGCTTGCGCCGGCGTGTCGGTCGTCAGGACGCCGAACGAAACAGGCACGCCTGTGCGCAACGCGACCTCACCGAGCCCGCGTGCGGCCTCGCCTGCGACGTAGTCGAAGTGCGGCGTCTCGCCGCGGATGACGCAACCGACCGCGACGATCGCTTCGTATTCGTTCGACTGAGCGAGCCAAAGCGCCGCGACCGGGAGTTCGAATGCGCCGGGGACTTCAACCGTCTTGACCTCATCCTCGGAGATGCCGGCGGCCGCAAACGCGCGGAGCGCTCCGTCGAGGAGCGCTTGCGTGATCGGGGCGTTGAATCGCGCCCGAACGATGGCGAACCGCTTGCGTTTCATCTATGAGCCGAGCTTCGCTCGGCATACCACAATTTCACGACGTCAGCTCGGGCTCGTCGAGGAGATGACCGAGCTTCTCCTTCTTCACCCGCAGATAGTCGGCGTTGTCGTCGTGGAGATCGGTGATGAGCGGCACGCGGCCGAGCAGTTTCAGGCCGTAGCCCTCGAGCCCGGCGATCTTGCGCGGGTTGTTCGTGATGATGCGCATCTCGCGGACGCCGAGATCGTGGAGGATCTGCGATCCGATGCCGTACTCGCGCTTGTCGGCGGGCAGCCCGAGCTTGAGGTTCGCCTCGACGGTATCTGCCCCGCTATCTTGCAGCTCATACGCGCGCAGCTTGTTGGCGAGGCCGATGCCCCGGCCTTCCTGATGCAGATAGAGGAAGACGCCGCGGCCCGCGCGCGAGATGATGTTGAGCGCGCCGTCGCGCTGCGCCGCGCAGTCGCAGCGCTTGCTGCCGAGCGCGTCGCCTGTCAAACACTCGGAGTGGACTCGAACGCTGATGTCTTTGCCGTCACCGATCTCGCCCATGACGAGCGCGACGTGACACGCGCCGTCGACCATCGATTCGTAGCCGTAACCCGCGAACACACCGAAGCGCGTCGGCAGCTTGAACGTCGCCACGCGTTTGACGAGCTTCTCCGTACGCATCCGGTACGCGATGAGATCCTTGACGGTGACCAGCTTGATGTCGTGCTGCGCGCTAAAGCGCTCGAGCGCCGGACGGCGCATCATGCGGCCGTCGTCATCGAGGATCTCACAGACAACTCCGGCCGGATACAAGCCTGCGAGCCACGCGAGATCGACGGCCGCTTCCGTTTGACCGGCGCGGACAAGCACGCCGCCGTCGCGAGCGCGCAGCGGAAAGGTATGGCCGGGCGAGACGAAATCGGAGGGGCGAGACGCCGCATCGACGAGCGTTTGGATCGTCGCCGCGCGGTCGTAAGCGGAGATGCCGGTTGACGTCCGGCCCTTGGCTTCGACCGAGACCGTGAACGCGGTCTCGAATGGCGACGTGTTGTCTTGCACCATCATCGGCAGGCGAAGCTCTTCGAGCCGCCTCGATCGCATCGGCACGCAGATGAGGCCGCGGCCGTACTTCGTCATGAAGTTGATCGCTTCGGGCGTGGCGTGCTGCGCCGCCATCGTAAGGTCGCCTTCGTTCTCGCGGTCTTCATCGTCCATGACGATGAGCATGCGGCCTGCGTGGATGTCGGCGATCGCTTCTTCGATCGTTGCTATCGGCATACGCTTAGTCTTCGACGGAGGCTCATCAGACGCCCCGCTCGCCCGTGTGAGAAATGTAGTAGGCCGAGCGAAGCTCGGCGCACACTAGCCTAGGATGTCTCGTAGATGCCGAGCTGCTCGTCTTCGGAGCGCCAGGTATCTTCGACGAGAAGGCGCTTTCGGCCGGACGGATATAGGCCGCGGGGGTATCTCTCGAGCCACTCCTCGCACAATGAAGCTAGGTATTCGAAGTTCTCCCAGAGCCCCGGACCAGCCTTACGCCGCATGATCGCCAGCGCCGGTTTCAAGCGGCGCCACGACGCAGCGACGATACCGGACCAGAGGTCGCGAGCGATGTCGGCGTCGATGATACCATGTTTGACAAAACCTCCCATCGACTCGAAGAAGTTGCCGACATTCGAGATCGCGCGCAAGCTGTCCATCACCGGCGGATTAGCCAAGGCCTCACGCGTCTTCGGGTCTTTCATCAACTCGGGCAGCTCGCGCGCGATAAATCGGACGTCTCGCTGGAATACGTCGGACTCCAAGACCTCGCGGCATTCGGTGAGCGCGGCTATCTGATTGCTGCCGCGCATGTGGCGCAGCTGGCCGAGCGCTGCGATCGCCGTCGCGGCGATGACGAGCAGAGTTCCGATCGACGCGATGGTGTTGAGGAGCTCGAGCGTCATCGCTTCACGTCGTCGGGGTACTTGTCGACGACCTTTATCCGGCGTGCACCGCGCGGATACGTGCCGTTAGGGTTCTTGTCGAAATAGTTCTCTGAGAGAACCGCCAAGTATTCGAAGTTCTCCCACAACGAAGGTCCGTCTTTCCGGCGCATGATGGCGAGTGCCGGTCCCAGCGCTTCCCAGCATGCTAACACGACACCGCTCCAAAGATCGCACGCGACCTTGGCGTCGATGATGTCGTGCTTGACGAAGCTGCCCATGGACTCGAAGAAGTTGCCGACGATGTTGATCGGCTGGAGTTCGGTGTCGATGGGACGCTCGTCGAGGCGTTTGCGCACTGCCGGTTCATCTAGCAGCACCGGAAGTCGCCTTCTCACGAAAAGCATCGCCGCCATGAACTTGTCGCTTTCCAGGACCTCGCGGCATTCCGTGAGCGCGAGGATTTGGTTGCTGCCGCGGGTGTGCCGGAGTTGGACGAGTGCGGCTACCGCCGTCGCGGTGATGACGAGCAGCGTGCCGATCGACGCGATCGTGTTGACGGCTTCGAGGGTCATCGCCGGCCACCGTATTTGAGGGCGTGAACGGCATAGCGTGCGATCGGATCGACTTCGAGGTTGAGCGATGAGCCTTCCTCGACGTCGCCGAGCGTCGTCTTCGAAAGCGTCTCGGGGATGAGCGCGACCGCGAACTCCCCTTCGCGAACGGCAGCCACGGTGAGGCTCACTCCCTCAAGCGCGACCGACCCCTTTTCGGCGATGAGCGGCGCGAGTTCGGGCGGCGTGACGCACCACATCCGCGCGCCTTCGCCTTCCTTCGATTTGCTGAGCACGACCGTCGTCGCGTCGACGTGACCGTAGACGAGATGTCCACCGAGTGGATCGCCGGCGCGCAAACTCGCTTCGAGGTTGACTTGATCGCCGGAGCGCAGCTCGCTGAGATTCGTGCGACTCACGGTTTCAGGAACGACATCGAAGGCGAGCGGATCGCCGGGATCGACCACGGTAAGGCAGACGCCGTTGATGGCGATGCTGTCGCCGCGTAGCGCTTCGAGATCCGCGAGTCGGCTGATAGACAGCTTCAAGCCGCCGTCCGCAAGTCGCTGCGCACCTGTGACCGTACTCTTGTGCGCGATCAATCCGGTGAAAATCTGGAGCTCCTATGATGAGCGTCGGGCGACCGACGGGTGGAGCGGTCGACCTTTACGGTCGACCGCAGACGCCCTTGCATTTCTTGCGTCGCACCGCGCGACCCTCGCCAAATGCGGGGCCGCGGCGGTCGACCATGAAGGTCGACCGCTCCAACGAAACATGGCTTCAATCATTCACTCGGACGTGCGACGATGAGCGCGTCATCGCCGAGTTTTCGGACTTTTGTCGCGCGCAGATGGTGCTGCCTCGAAAGCGTATGAAATGCGGGCGCGGAGGACGCCGTGCCGAGAACGACCGGCGCGATCAGCACGTGGAGCTCATCGACAAGGCTTTCTTCGAGCAACGTGGACGCGAGCATCGGACCGCCTTCGCACAACACACTAAGCATACCGAGCGAGCCCAGGCGCGCGAGCAGATCGTGCGGATCGACGCGGCCGTCGTCGCGGGCCCCGCACACGAGCACATCGACGCCAGCCGACTGTAACGCTTCCAGTCGCTCGCGCGGCGCCGACGCGGTCGTGGCGATGATCGTCGAAGCGCGCGTCCGCTCTTTCACCAGTTTGCGATCGAGCGGCGTGCGAGCAGATGCGTCGACGACAATCCGCTTATACGGCACGGCACGTTCGCGAAATGGCCGCACGGTCAATTGCGGATCGTCGACGATCACGGTACCCACCCCGACCATCACCGCGTCATGCTCGAAACGGAGCCGGCGTACGTGCCCCCATGCGGCGCGCCCGGTGAGCGCGAAGCGCTCTCCCTGTTTCTGTGCGATCGCGCCGTCGAGGCTCTGCGCCATCTTGAGCGTGACGAATGGCCGGCCGGCGCGACGCTGGTGCAGGTACATCCGGTTGAGCTCTCGTGCGGGTGTTTCGCCGGGACCGACGTCGACTTGAATGCCTGCTGCTTTGAGTCGCTCAACGCCCGCACCCCGGACGCGCTCGTCTTCGTCGTACGTCGCGATGACGACGCGTGCTATCCCTGCTTCGATGATCGCCCGTGTGCACGGCGGCGTCGAACCCTCGTGGTCGCACGGTTCCAGGTTCACGTAGAGCGTCGCACCGCGAGCGGCCTCGCCGGCCTTTTCGAGCGCGATGACTTCCGCGTGCGGCGCGCCGGCGCGTTCGTGATGACCGAAAGCGATCGGCACCTCGTCTTCACCGCGCGTGATGACGGCACCGACCATCGGATTCGGACTCGTGTTTCCCAAGCCACGTCCGGCTTCGGCAAGGGCGAGCATCATGAGCGCCTCGTCACGCATCGCGCCGTCTTTGTACGCGCGGCACGTCAAATCCGCCGCCCGCGGTGCTTCCGCAATGCGTCTATTGACGCCGAGATTCGCGGCGGTGAGTCAGACCGATGCTCTTGGACTTCTTCATGCCCGCGCTGTGCGCCGGATGCGGCCAAACCGGCGGCGTGCTGTGCGGTCGTTGCACCGTATCGATCGCCACTTGCGAAGCGCTCGTCGTCGGATCGCGCGGAGGCATCCCGCCAACCCTCGCGCTCGGGCCGTATGAAGGTCCGCTGCGCGCCGCGATACTCGCGTTGAAGTTCCGCGGCGCTCGCGGCGTCGGTGCGTTGTTAGGAAAATGGATCGCGCAGCGTATATTCTGGCCGTTCGAGCTCGTCATCCCTGTGCCGCTCCACGCAGAGCGCCTGCGCGAACGCGGCTACAATCAAGCGGCGCTCATCGCGCGCAGCGTTGCAGCTTCGGCGCGGGTCCGATGTATCGAAGACTCGATAGCGCGGCGTCGATCGACGGTACCCCAGAGCACTTTGGGGTTAGAAGAGCGCCGCAAAAATGTTGAAGGCGCCTTCGGCGCCTCTGATAGGATCGGTGTGGTGTCGGCGCGCCGAGTACTTGTCGTCGATGATGTCGTGACGACCGGCGCGACCGTTGCGGCTTGCGCGTCTTTTCTTCGCGCCGCCGGCGCGCGTTGCGTATATGTCGCGTGCGCGGCTATTAGGCTATGAGTGTAGTTCGGTGCGAGTCGGATTCACCGCCCGCGGCGGTCGCGGCATGCATCGGTCTGAAGCTCCGCGATCCGCTGGCGGGTGATCTCGTGTAGTATATCTGTGGGGATGGAGGGCCGGCGTCGATCACCGATCATATCCGGACACCCCAACCGCCGAACAGCGTCGTGTCGGCTCCGGCAGGTAACCGTACGAGTTCCGTCCGGCTGCCTGTGAGGACATCGCGCGTCGCGTTCAGCGCGATGACTGTTGCGTTTCTCCTGATTTTCATTGGTGTTTTCTCCCTGAGGTTGCAGCTTGTCTGTAACCTGCTATTAGTTTACACCAGTTACTAGTAACCTGTCAACATACATTAAAGGTTACACAATGTCCCATTATTAAGGACAAACCTATTGTATCGTAACCTTCGTTAAGACTATAATGGTCACGCCAAAGGGGGTAATCATGCAGATATGATGCATCGGATCGGGGACAAACCCGCGCCAGGCCGACTACGGCTTGTCCAAGCGTTCCTGAACTCAGGGAACCACAAGAGTGGCCGTGACGATTTCTCGAGCACCGCGGCGCTCAAAGCGTGGCTCGTCGAGGCGGAACTCATCCCGGCGAGGGCTTCTGTCGCCGATTCTGACCTCCGTCAGGCTACCGCGGTGCGCGACGCGCTCATCCGGCTGATCGAGACGCGTGGTGAAGACAGGATCGATTCCGATGCTGTCGAGGTGCTCAACCGATCGACGCGCAGCGCGCAGATGTGCGTCTCCTTTGGCGCCGAAGGGCGCGCTCATGTCGAGCCGCTCGCGCCCTCCGTCGATGGCGCACTCGGCAAGCTCATCGCGATCGTCGTCGATTCGATGGCGGACGGCACGTGGGATAATCTCAAGATCTGTCGCGGCTCCGACTGCTCGTGGGCGTTCTACGACCGGTCGAAAAACCACTCAGGGACGTGGTGCGACATCAACGACTGCGGCAATGTGGCAAAGGCGCGCTCTTATCGGGCGCGCCACGCGCATCACAACTAGCGATTTTTGCTTGACAGCCGGTTTACTTTGTAGTACAAAGTAAACATGGATAACCGGCTGCGACTCCTCGTCGGCGCTGTCGTGTTCGGCGCCATCGCCATCGCGGGCTTCATATACTTATACTCAGGTTCTCCGCCGTATCAGGTCGCGATCGGTCAACCGATCCGCCAAGATGATTTTCTCTACACCGTCGTCGGCGTCACAAAGGCGCGCTCGATCGGCGACGACTCGCACAAAGCGGTCGCTCACGGCATCTTCTACGTGACGACGATCCAGGTCGACAATCAAGCTATACGCGTCGGATATGAGTGGGATCCGTCCATCGTCTACGTCACAGACGATGCCGGGAAGCGCTATACGATGTCGCTCGAAGCACAGCGCGCGATCGACGCATCGCATCCGGTCGGAACGATGATCGACGCCGGGAAAACGGCACGGTATGAGGTCGCATTCGATCTGCCGTCAGACGTCCAGCACCCGGTGCTCGCCTTCTCGAACGGCATCATGATGGGCGACGTCTTCAACGGCGCGGCCTACACGCGCGCCCGCGTGCCTTTGGAGTAGTGTAGTAGGCCGACCGAAGGTCGGCAGCCGAGCTTCGCTCGGCCTACTACATCATCGACGCTAGACGACCGAGGTCGCTTTGCCGTACTCGCCGCCTGTGACGGTCGACCCGGCGGCGACGCGCACGCCCTCGCCGAGCACCGCGTCGCGGACG
>DASQJC010000207.1:0-4137 GCA_035631255.1 Candidatus Eremiobacteraceae bacterium
AGCTGCCGTTTTCGCCACGCGCTCACTCGACAAACCGTGTACGAATGCGTGCCCAGCTTTGAGTCTCGATCGATTCACGCGAAGATCCTGTCGACACTTGAGGCGTTCGCCGAATCGGACCGCTTCATCGAAGACCTCGCCTACCACGCATCGGAGTCGGGCGACGCCGCGAAGACGATCCGGTATAGCGAGCGCGCCGGTGATGCGGCGTTCTCCGTGCGCGCGCTCCCGGAGGCGCTCATCGAATATCGGCGCGCGCTCGGAGCCGCGAACGACACGGATGACAAAGCGAGGCTGTTCGAGCGCATCGCGGCGGTGGAACGTGTACAAGGACACTCGCAGGAGGCGCGCGATGCCCTCGAAACCGCGCTCTCGATCCGCCTCGAACGCGCGGACATCAACGGGGCAGCGAGCCTGGTAGCGAGCATCGTCGGCCAGCGATACAACCTCGGCGACCAAGGCGCCTTAGCGTTCGGCGAAGGCTTCTTTTTGGATCATCGTTCGGAGATGAACGCTCCCGCACGCGATCAACTCCTGGTGATCTGTGCTCGTGTAGCCAGCGCGCTCTACGATTTTCGCTCGGCTGAGCGCCTGTTAGCGGCAGTCTCCGACCCTGCGGCGCTCGCGCCGACGGTACGGCAGAATTGGCTCATCGTACAGCTGATGCGTCACTCCTATTCGGGGAACGTGTTGGAGTGGAAAGCGAACGCAGAGCAGGTCGATCAGCTGCTGCCGCATCTCGCACCCGAGGCCGTCGTGAGTGTCGAAGCGGCGTTGGCGATGACGGGCATCGTCCTCGGCGCGAACGAGCAGGTCGAACGCGCGCTCGAGCGCGCCGAAAGACTCGAGGCCGGGTGGGGCTTTCGAGGTCAGCGGCTCTACGCGCTTGCGACGAAGGCCTCGTATCTTTTTCAACGTGGTCGACTGCAAGAGGCGTGCGCGTGCGTTGAAGAGCTCGCGGGCAACCAAGACTTCCACCCGGCGCGTCGCGTTGGGGCCCTCGTCGCCGCGCATCTCGGCGGCGCGCTTGGCGACGATACTCTGTGGCAACGCTTTGCGGCCGATGTTCTGCAAGAGGCCCGCGACCATTTGAATGATCCCGACTGCGTCTTCATCATTGGAGCGCATGCCGGGTTGCTCGCCCGAAGTGGCGCACTCAACGAAGCGCAGACCGACCTGCGCGCCGCGGTAGGCTCGCTGTCGTACGCGTCGCCAGAAGCGATGTACGTCCTGATCAACGCCGCGCGACTGCTGCCGGTCTCTGAGCTCGGAGTTGTCGATAGATTGGCCGCTGCCGCCGCCGACCAGAGCGAAATCGGCGGTGCGACGCTCGCGTTGATCCGCGGTACGATTGCGCATCGCGAAGGCAGGGCAGCCGATGCGGCGACATCCGGGCGCGATGCCGCGCAGCGCTACGCGCTTCTCGCTTGGCCGCTTCTCGAGGCCGCCGCACACGAACTCGCGGGCGAAGAAAGCAAAGCGCTCGAGCTGTACCGTCGGTGCGGCGCCGACGCAGAAGTTCAGCGTCTTGCCGGCATTGGCGAGGCGCGCAGTGGTCACGAGAACACCTTGTCACCGCGAGAACGTGAGGTTGCGGAGCTCGTGGCTGAGGGTCTAAAAAACACGGAAATCGCCAAGCGTCTCGACGTTGGGAAGAAGACCGTCGAAAAACATATAGCCTCGGTCTTCGACAAGCTGGGTCTGCGATCGCGATCCCAACTCGTCGGCTACATCGCCGAAGCGCGCAAATCCCAGAGCCGTTAAACCGGCCTTCGAAGTAGGGTTTCCACCCATACCGACGCGCAAGCCACGGGCGTTATCATCTTGGCGACATGCGAGGAATGCTCGCACGTCGACCTTGCGTTTGGGCCGAGTGCGACTCACGGGCCAGGCGGAAGGGCAAGCCGGCCGATCTTCGCTTTTAGCGACAGGTCGGCCGGCTCACGAGTAGGGTTTCGACCCATACCGCGGGTGCGCCGGCCGCCCTACGATGGAGACAAGCCGCATCAGCGGCTGCATTCTGCGTCCTTGATGAAAGGAAAGTCTCATGAGTCGCATCTTGGGGCCGCTCGCCGCCATCATGGCGGCGATGGTCGCGTTTCCCTCAACCGCGTTCGCCTACTACGGGTCGCCCTTCGCGACGTGTGCATGGCACGTCGTGACCAGTCCCAATCCGTTCGCGGATCAGAATGTCCTCAACGCGGTCGCCGCTACGTCCGCGACGGACGCGTGGGCGGTCGGACGGACGACTAATCCGAACGATGGTTCGATTCAGCCCGTCGCGATGCATTGGAACGGCAAAGCGTGGTCGCTCGTGTCGACTCCAAGTGTCGCATCGGCCAACTTGATCGGCGTCAAGGAGATAACGCCGACCGATGTGTGGGCCGTCGGCCTCTACTATGACACGAACAACGGTCAACTCCAAGCGTTTGCAGAGCATTGGGACGGTGCAACCTGGACGGCTTTCACGCCACCGAGCCTCGGTGTCGGGACCAACGTGCTCAACGCCGTCGTCGCCAATTCGACAAGCGACGTGTGGGCTTTTGGCAGGTACGTCAATACTTCAGGCCTCAACTCGACCTTAGCAGAGCACTGGAATGGATCGACATGGAGCGTGGTCACGACCCCGAATGAGGGTTCTCTCGACACCGTCTTCACGTCCGGTGTGGCGAACGGAACGAGCAACGTATGGGCTGCCGGTGCGTATAATTGCAACACCGGAAGCTGTCAGACGTTCGCGGAGCGGTGGAACGGTCTGAAGTGGAAGATCGTCGCGACGCCGGACCAGAACTTGAATTCGAATCCGCTCAACGCGATGTCGTCAAACGGCTCAAAAGACATGTGGGCCATCGGCGATTACTACACTGGCTCGACGTTCAACACGCTCGCTGAGCACTGGAACGGAACCGCGTGGTCTATCGTGACAAGCCCGAACATGGGCTTGACGGCACTGCTCGGTTCGGCCGCCGTGAACACCCGCGACGTGTGGGCGGTCGGATTCTATCAGAACGGTTCGATCGACGACCCGTACTCGATGACCTGGAACGGGTCGGCCTGGTCGACGGTGCTTCCGCCTACAGTTGGGACTTCGGGCGCCCTCCTCGACTCAGCAGCGAGAATTCCGGGTACGATGACGCTCTGGAGTGTCGGCGGGTCGCTGAACTCAAATGGATCGTTCCACGACAATCTCGTAGAGAAGTTCCATTGTTAAAGACCCACTAGAGACACCGGCACGTTGCGGCGGATCGTAGTCATAACGGTCCGCCATCCTTGTCACTGTAATAGGTCGAAGCGCCGCGTCCTGCCAATTTCCGTTCGCAGATGATCTCGACGGTTCTGCTCTCGATCCTCGGCGTTTTCGGAGCGGTCTTCATCATCGTTTGGGTGTTGGCTGCTCGACGTCAGAAAACAGGATTCCCGAGCGCGCGCGAACTCGCCATCGGGTTCGTGACGAATTTCTTCGATGCGCTCGGCATCGGCTCGTTCGCGACCACGACTTCGCTATTCAAGCTCATGCGCGTCGTGCCCGACGAGAACATCCCAGGCACACTGAACGTCGGCCTCACTGTTCCGGGCATCGTCGAAGCGTTTATCTTCATCTCGATCGTCAGCGTCGATCCGACGACCCTCATCCTCTTGTGCATCGCCGCAGTCGCCGGCGCATGGCTCGGCTCCGCCGTCGTCGCTCGGTGGCCGCGCCGCAACATCCAAATAGGAATGGGAACGGCTCTCCTGATAGCGGCAACGCTTTTCACGCTCAGCAACCTGAAGCTGTTTCCCGCGGGCGGTACGGCGCTCGCTCTGCAAGGCGCTTCGCTGTGGTTTGCGGTGGCGGTGAACTTCTGTCTAGGTGCGCTGATGACGCTCGGTATCGGTCTCTTCGCGCCGTGCATGATCATGGTCAGTCTGCTCGGGATGAATCCTATCGCGGCGTTCCCGATCATGATGTCGTCGACGGCGTTTCTCATGCCCGTCGCGAGCACGCGTTTCATCCAAGCCGATCGCTACTCACTGCGACCGGCGCTCGGATTGACACTTGCCGGCATTCCCGCGGTGCTCATCGCCGCCTTCGTCGTGAAATCGCTACCGTTGACGACCCTTCGCTGGCTCGTCGTCGCAGTGGTGCTGTACACGGCC
>DASQJC010000208.1:0-2870 GCA_035631255.1 Candidatus Eremiobacteraceae bacterium
CGTCGGATCTTTGCCCGAGAATGCGCCGCCGCCGTGGCGCGCCATGCCGCCGTAGGTATCGGCGATGATCTTGCGGCCGGTGAGCCCCGCGTCGCCGAGCGGACCGCCGATGACGAATCGGCCGGTCGGGTTCACGTAGAACTTCGTCTGCTTGTCGATCGCAAGGTCCGCCTCGACTGCGGGCTTGATGACGTGCTGGATGACGTTGTCGCGGATCATTCCGGCGTCGTAACCATCCGCATGCTGCGTCGAGACGACGATCGTGTCGGCGCGCACCGGCTTGAAGCCGTCGTACTCGACCGTCACCTGCGCCTTGCCGTCGGGCCGCAGAAAATCGACGATCTCGTTTTTGCGGACCGCCGCTAACGTTTTCGTGATGCGATGCGCGAGGACGATCGGCAGCGGCATGAGTTCCTTCGACTCACGGCATGCGAAACCGAACATCATGCCCTGATCGCCGGCGCCGAGCTTTTCCGCCTGGCTCTTCTGCTTCGAACCGGTCTCACGGCCTTCGAACGCCGAATCGACGCCTTGCGCGATATCGGGAGACTGCTCGTCGATTGATACGGAAACGCCGCACGTCAATGCGTCAAACCCGACTGCGGAATCCGTGTAGCCGATGTCGCGGATGACGTTGCGGACTATCTTCGGGATGTCGACGTAACACGACGTCGATACCTCGCCTGCGATGTGCACCTGGCCGGTGATGACAAACGTCTCGATGGCGGCTCGGCCGTTCGGGTCTTGCTCGAGAATCGCGTCGAGGACAGCGTCCGAGATCTGATCGGCGATCTTGTCAGGATGGCCTTCGGTGACGCTTTCGGATGTGAAAAGACGACGGTAACTCATCCGTTCTCCTTCGGTCGCGGCGTCGCGGCTTCCCGCGCTACGTGCCTTCGTGCCAGGATGCGAGGTACTTCTGCTGTTCGGGCGTCAACTTATCGATAGAAACGCCGAGCGCAGCGAGTTTTAGTCGCGCGACTTCGCTGTCAATCTCTTCGGGCACGCCGATGACCGCGGGTGCGATCGTGCCGCGCCGGCGCACGAGGTATTCCGCTGCGAGCGCCTGATTCGCGAACGACATGTCCATGACGGCGGCCGGGTGACCTTCTGCGGCAGCGAGGTTGATAAGCCTGCCTTCGCCGAGCAAA
Organism: Candidatus Eremiobacteraceae bacterium; assembly: GCA_035631255.1. Lineage (GTDB taxonomy): Bacteria > Vulcanimicrobiota > Vulcanimicrobiia > Eremiobacterales > Eremiobacteraceae > JANWLL01. The sequence continues at coordinate 1,152 of DASQJC010000208.1, forward strand.
CAGATCGTTCGGCCGTCGCCGATGTGATATTCGTCGACGAACTCGCGGGGCTGCGACTTCTCGCCTTCGGCGAGCCGCTCGAGCGCTTCGATGTCGATCTCGACGTTGAAGTGACCGCTGTTCGCGACGAGCGCACCGCTCTTCATCGCGAGGAAGTGCTCTTCACGCAAGACGCCCGTGTTGCCCGTGACCGTGATGAAGATGTCTCCGCGCGACGCAGCCTGCTCCATCGGCATGACCGCGTAGCCGTCCATCGCGGCTTCGAGCGCCTTCGTCGGATCGATCTCCGTTACGACGACTTGCGCGCCCATGCCGCGAGCGCGTTGTGCGATGCCGCGACCGCACCAGCCGTAGCCGGCGACGACGACGACTTTTCCGGCGAGCAGCACGTTCGTCGCGCGGACGATGCCGTCGAGCGTCGATTGGCCGGTACCGTAGCGGTTGTCGAAGAGATGCTTCGTCAGCGCGTCGTTGACCGCCATGATCGGGTACTTGAGGACGCCTTCGCTCTCCATGCTGCGCAGCCGTATCACGCCGGTCGTCGTCTCTTCGGTGCCGCCGACGATGCCATCGAGCTTCTCCGGGAACTTCGTTAGGATCGTCGTGACGAGATCGCAGCCGTCGTCCATCGTGAATTGCGGCGACGTGCCGACGACCGCCTCGATGTGCGAATAATAGCGCGCGTGGTCTTCGCCTTTGACTGCGAAAACCTTGACGCCGTGATCGATCGCGAGCGTCGCGGCGACGTCGTCTTGCGTCGACAGCGGATTGCTCGCGCACAGCGCCACATCGGCACCGCCGCCGGTGAGCGCGAGAACGAGGTTTGCTGTCTCGGTCGTCACGTGCAGACATGCGCCGACCCGCAAGCCTTTGAACGGCTTTTCCTTGTTGAATCGCTCGCGGATCGCAGCGAGCACGGGCATGCTTTGGGCGGCCCATGCGATGCGTCTTTGACCGCCCGAAGCGAGCGACGCATCTTTGATGTCGTGAGAAGCCGCGGACGAGCTCATCTGCGTCGTCGACAAGACGTGGTTCCTCCGGTGGGGGATGTGCGCCGACGCTGATCGCAGCAAAGGTGATTCGTCGACGGAATAGAGGCGGAAGAAGTTCGGGTCTTTAGCGGTTAATCCTGGCCTTCGCACACAAGGACAAGGTCCTCGCTCGCCTCAAACAAGCACGACACTTCGCCATTTATTGAGAGAGGAAACGATCGTTGACCGTGTCGACCCTCGCGCTCGAGGCGTATGCGCGCAAGCTCGCGTCGGCCGACCCGACGCCGGGCGGCGGCAGCGCATCGGCGGCAGTCGGTGCGTATGCCGCAGGATTGGTCTGCATGGTCGCATCGTTGACGGCGGAGTCGCCGAAGCACGAAGCTGTCGCGCAACGCGCGAAAGAGATCGGCGAGCGCGCGCACGGTCTCATGGAAGCGCTCTTGCGCAGCGTGGACGAGGACGTGACCGCGTTCGACGAAGTTTCTGCGGCATACAAACTGCCGAAGTCGAGCGACTCGGACAAAGCAGCGCGAAGTGCGGCGATCCAGCGCGCGCTCGTCGCGGCGACGGAACCGCCGATGCGCGTCATCGACGCGGCGCTCGAAGCGTGCAGACTCGCGGCGGAGCTCGTCGACTTCGGCAATCGGAACGCGATCAGCGACGTCGGATGTGCGGCGCTCTTCGCAGGTGCGGCAGTCCAGGGGGCAGCGCTCAACGTGGGAATCAA
>DASQJC010000209.1:0-5030 GCA_035631255.1 Candidatus Eremiobacteraceae bacterium
GCGCGCGAAGTAGCCGCTGAAGACGGGCACGAGCGCGGTGACGAGCGATCCGTTGAACACGCCGAAGACGAGGGTCGGCACGATCGCCGCCACCAAGAAGGCGTCGAGCTCCCAATGCTCGCCGAAGTACTGCGCGTTGACGACCTCGCGCGCGAAACCGAGGACCATGCTCGCGAGGGTGCCGAGCATGACGGCGATCGTCGATCCGGCGATGATGCGATGGTAGGCGCTTGCCGCCGGCGCCGAAGGCGGCCTCTCAGGCAGGGCCATGCAGGGGACTTCGTTTCGAGCCGGCGCGCGCACGTACCCGTCATGGGAAAGCGCCGCGACCGCCCCGTACACTATCGCGCGTGAAGATCTCCGACATCCTTCGGGAGCGGCGGCCGGCGTTTTCGTTCGAGTTCTTTCCGCCGAAAGACGAAGCCGGCGGCGCTGCACTGCTCGCGACGGTCGAGGCGCTCAAACCGCTCGAACCTGCATTCGTCTCAGTGACCTACGGCGCGGGCGGCAGCACGCGCGCGCGGACGATCGACGTCACGAAGTCGATCAAGCGCGACCTCGGCATCGAAGCGATGGCGCACGTCACGTGCGTCGCGTCGACGGTCGACGATCTGCGCAGCGTTCTCCAGGACGTTTCGCGATCGGGCATCGACAACGTCCTCGCGCTTCGCGGAGATCCTCCGCGCGGCGAGACGCGATTCACGCCCGCGGACGGCGGATTCGCCCACGCCTCCGAGCTCGTCGGCATGATCCGCTCCGAATTCGGCTTTTGCGTCGGCGGTGCGTGCTATCCCGAAAAACATCCTGAGGCGCTCGACGCACCCGCCGACATGCGCGCGCTATCTCAAAAGGTCGATGCCGGTGCGCAGTTCTTGATAACGCAGCTGTTCTTCGATTCCGAAGCGTACTTCGGATTCGTCGGCCGCGCGCGGCGAGCGGGCATCGACGTGCCGATCATCCCCGGCATCATGCCGATCACGAACCGCGAACAAATCGAGCGCTTCACGCGCCAGTGCGGCGCGACGATCCCGCCGCGTCTCATGTCGGAGATGCAAGCTCGACGCGAGCAGCCTGAAGCGATCGTCGACCTCGGCGTCGCTTACGCGACGCTGCAGTGCGTCGATCTCCTCTCGCGCGGTGCTCCCGGCATCCATTTCTATACGCTCAACAAATCACCGGCGACGCGCGCCGTCGTCTCCGCGCTTCTCGCTGCGCGGCCTTGGGAACCCGCGCGCGGACTTCGCTACGTCGAGAACGCGGATGCGATCGTCGAGGCAGCGCTGTCGCTCGATCCGCACGTTTCGTGAGCGCAGGAGCGACATGACGGACGCATGAACCGTCGTCGGCGTGAACGCCGCTTGCTCGGTTGCGACGCCGGGTTACAACGAGTGCGCGATTTCGATTGACCGGCGTCAACGTCGCGATTGTGTCGTCACCGGCCGTTCACGTTTTTCGCCGCGTATCGTGGGCAATAATCATGACGTCGGACGCGCGCGCGGTCGTGCGATGAACGATGTTCGTCGCGTCGTCCGCGTCATCGCACGTTCATCGACGTCGACGTATGGAGGAAGATCCGTTGCGTTTCGTCGCACGCGAACGCCGGCCTGACGACGGCAAGCGCCGAGCGATCGTCTTCGCGGAATATTTCCCTCCATACATGAGCTCCGATCGGCGGCTCTTCCATCTCGTCTCCAATCTACAGGATTGGTCGGTATCAGCGATCGTCACGCCACCGCTGCGCGTGCTGACGAAACGCTGCGAGCACCGCCTCTTGCCGTACGGCCGGTCTTTTGCGGGCGCCGAAAAAGTGAGGAAGCACGGCGGCATCTCGGCGACCTACCTGACGTTGCCCGGATGGCTGCGCCGGATGTTCGAGCGGACGGCGACGCTTCCGATGGCATACGCCGCGAGCATCCCGCTCCTCATCGCCCGCGCCGCGCGATTGGTGCGCGATTCCGATCCCGACCTTTGTGTCGTCGGTCACCCGTCGTTCATCACGGGCGTCGTCGGCGTCGCTGCCGCGAAGCTGAGCGGCAAACCCGTCCTCCTCGATTACCCTGACGCGTGGACGGCGCTGGCGGTCGAGACTTCCGGACTTCACAACCGCGCCGCCATCGCGGCGTTGAAAAACATCGAAGCGACGGTCGCGCGCGCCGCCGATCGCATCGTCGTCATCACCGATTCGCTCGCCCGCTACGTCCGCTCGATGGGCGCGCACGCACCGATGTCGATCGTATCGAACGGCGCGGAGCTCGATCGCTTCAGGCCCGCCCGAGATGCGCGACCCTCAAAATCCGACACTCGCCCCTTCAAGGTGCTATTCGCTGGCCGGCTCGAGCAGTGGTCCGGCGTACGCGAGATGACTGAGCTGGTCGAAGAAGTCGTCAAGCGGGCCGGATCGAGCGTCGAGTTCCATTTCATCGGCGACGGTGGCGCCGCTATCAAGTTCCAAACGCGCCTTGCAAGGCGCGGCCTTGGCGCTCATTGCAGATTTCACGGCTACCAGCCGTATTGGCTCATGCCGGAGCTCATCGCGGCCTGCGACCTTGCGCTCTTGCTCTTCCCGGACACGCAGACGACGCGACCGTCGTCGCCGGTGAAGCTCTTCGAATACATGGCGATGGGCAAGCCCGTCATCGCGACCGGGCTTCCGGGCGTTCGCGAGGTCGTCACAGACGGCGAGGCGATCATCGTCGACGACGTCAGGCCTTCGCCGATCGCGGATCACGTCATGCGGTTGATGGCCTCGCCCGAGGAATGTGAGCGCATCGGCCGCGCCGCGCAGCGTCTCGTCAACGATCGTTTCGGCTGGCGTCACCTCGCGGGTCTCTTCGAAGCGGAGATGGACCGAGCGGTCGCGGTCGCGAGGGTGCCGGTTCCCGCCTATTCCGGCGCGGCCGCGGTCGTCGCTCCGTCGGCGAACAGCGCATCGCCGCCCTGAAGCGCTAGCCGGACGTAGCGCCGCATCACCTCGACGACGCCTACGTGCTCGTGGGCGTCGAGCACGATCCGGTCACCGACAGCGCGCAGGCCCCTTCGCAAGCGCCGCGTGCGCGCTATGCGCGGCAGCGCCTTCACCACGTCCCCCCAACCGAGTGCGTATGCGCCGCCGAATTTGCGGTATTTCGGAAAGAAAACGCTGCCGGCGATCACACAAGCACCGACGAGCGCTTCAGCGGCAACGAAGATGGGCAGGCTGAGCATAGGCAGATTCTGCAGATTCGTCGCGATCCGGTTGCGCGTCTGATAGCGGACTTTTGTCGGCGATGACCCGAACGTGAACGACCCGAGGTGTCGGACGATCGCGCCCGGCTCGTAGACGCAGCGCTTCCCCGCCATCCGCAGTCGCCAGCAAAGATCGGTCTCTTCGTAGTAGCAGAAGAAGTCTTCGTCGAATCCGCCGAGGCGGCGAAATTCGTCCGCGCGGATCGCGAGCGCCGCTCCCGACAAGTATGCGACGTCGGCAGCACGGTCGTATGGAGGACCGAAGCGTTGCAGGTAGCCGCGGCCTGGTGCATCGCCGAGCGGATACTCGATGACGCCGCCGGCGGAGTCGAGCGTCTCGCCGTCTCGGCCGCGGTAGATGCGCGGTCCGGCCGCGCCGACCGTCTCGTCGTCGAACCGCTCGATGAGCCGTTCCCAACCGGGTTCGACGAACGCGTCAGGATTGAGGAAGAAAAAGACGTCGCCGCTCGCCGTTCGAGCGCCCTCGTTGTTCGCACGCGCATAGCCGAGATTCGTCGGCGCGGCGATCACCATAACCCATGGATAGTCGCGTTCGACGCGTTCGCGGCTGCCGTCGGTTGACGCGTTGTCGACGAGGATCGTCTCGAACGGAAGTCCGGCGCGACGGATGTGTTCGAGACAGTCGAACAACACCGCGCCTTCATTTGTGTTGACGATGACGATCGAGCAGCGTTTCATGTATGGTGGGATGCGTGCCTGACGTTCGCCGCGCGCTAAGTCAATCATTCCCCATGTTCGCTGCGCTTCTCGCCGCCGGTGCGATCGTGCGCATCGCAGTCGCGCTTCTGACGACGAACTCTCAAGACGTCGCGCTCTTCGGTTACTTCGTCGCGCAAGGTGCGCAAGGCCACGGGCTCTACGACGATCCCGGGTTTTCGTATCCGCCGGTCATCGGTTACCTGTGGCTTGCGGCAGGCAAGCTGCTCGCGCTGTTCGGCACGCCGATCGCCGTGCATGCGGCTCGGCTCGCACCCTTCGCTGTTCCGGGCCTCATGTCGGCGGAGTTGACGACGCCCATCGCATCGCTGCTCATCAAATTGCCGGCGATGATCGGCGACTGCGCGCTCGCGCTCGTCGTCGATCGGGCGTGCCGTCGCATCGGCGCGAGCGATGCGGCGCGACATTTCGCCGTTCTCGCCGTCTGGCTCAACCCGCTCGTCATCTTCGATAGCGCGGTGCAGGCGAGTTGGGACTGCACGGTACCGCTCGCGATCATCGCCGCCGGAATAGCGGCGCTCGACGGCGACGCGGCCGCATCGGGCGCGTGGCTCGCGGCCGGCGCGCTCATGAAAATCGTTCCCATCTCGCTCGCGCCTTTGGTCGCGGCAACGCTTTTACGAGCGCGTACGAGCATCGGGCGTCTTGCGCTCGCGATCGCGTCCGGGGCTGTTGTCGTCGCGATCGCGCTCGTGCCGGTCGCGGCTTGGGGCGAGATCCCCGCATTGAAAGACGTTCTCGCCGGCGGTTCGGGAACTGGCGGTTTCGGCGGCTTCAATGCATGGGCGGCGCTCGATTCGAACGCTCTTGCTTCAGCGGATCGCTGGATGACGATCCATGGCTCGCTTATCGCGACGATGGCCGACGTGATCTCGCTCGCCGGGATCATCGCCGTCGCCCTCACGTTCGTCCGCGCGTCGAATGCGACGCTCGAGCGTTTTGCACTCGCGGCGGTCGCGACGCTGTCGATCATCCTCATCGCCGCGCCTTACGTCCAACCCGGATATGTCGTCTGGATCGTGCCGCTATGTGCGATCCTCGGCGCGCACGGCAAACCGCAATGGAAC
>DASQJC010000210.1:0-6968 GCA_035631255.1 Candidatus Eremiobacteraceae bacterium
CGGCGCGCACGGCAACCTCATCGCGTTCATCCATCCTTCGGAGACGGGCGGCACGCTCGTCGAGCTCTGCCAACCGCCGAGCGAATAACGTTATCAACGCCATATGCGAGGCCGCGGCGGTCGACCATAAAGGTCGACCGCTCCACTTCATACCCGTGAAGGTCGACCGCTCCACATTCACCAACGCTTGAAGCATGTCCGAAGCTTGGCAAGAATCGGATTCGAAAGTCTTTGCAGACCTCGGCCGCATCTACACGCCGAACCGAGACGAGATCGAGGCAACGATTCTTCAACTCATCCCTGCGCGCGCCGACGAACGCTTTTGGTGCGTCGACGTCGGCGCCGGCGAAGGCTGGTTGAGCCAACGCGTCCTCCAGCGCTTCAATAGTGCGCAGATCATCGCGCTCGATGGCTCGCCGACGATGCTCGCACGCGCGCGCGAGCGGCTCGCGCCGTACGGCCAGCGCGCTGTCGTCCGGGAGTTCCGCCTCGAATCCGATGCGTGGATCGCGCCCTTGCCAGGCGGCGTGCGTTGCTTCTTGAGCAGCATCGTGTTGCACCACTTGGATCCCGAGGCGCGCTGGACGCTCTTCCGCAATCTTTACCGCCGGCTCGAGCCGGGCGGTGCGCTGCTCATGGCCGACCTAATCGCGCCATCGAGCGAAGCCGAGCGCGATTACGCCGCCGATTTCTGGGATAATGAAGTGAAGCGACAATCGACGGAGATGACCGGCAGCCTGCTGGCGTTCGACCGCTTCGACGGCGATCAGTGGAATTGGTACCGGCACCCGGATCCGGGCGATCGCCCGTCGCGGTTAGTCGATCAGTTGAAGTGGTTGGAAGAAGTCGGGTTCGTCGGCGTGAGCGCGTTTTGGCTGCGCGCTGGTCACGCAGTCTTCGGGGGCTTCAAGGCGAAGCGCTAAGCGCTAGAGCCACCACGGGCGCTTCGAGCGCGCGGTGCTGTTCGCCAGGATCGGCACGACTATCGCCAGCGCAACCGCGCTGAGTAACCAACGCACGTGTTTCGACTCCATTGGGACCCGTTGTCAACAAGACTATCATCGGAGCCGAGCCGGGCAAAGGTGAACGTTTCCCTTTCGCATGGGCGTTAGCCCCATCACACTTAGGACTTTCTGCGTGCCGCGACACGCATCCGGAGCCTGCCGGGCGCTCTAAACCCCCTCTCGAAGGGCCTTTGTCGAACGAATAGTTCGATAATTATGGATAGATGAAGAGCGACACCGCGACCGAGCGTATCCAGGCGCGGCCGATGCCGCCGTTGAGCCGCATGCTCTACGGCGCTGCGGCCCGCGTGGTCGCGGCGTTCTCCCGCGTGCTGCCAAAACCGCGTAGAGCAGCTGCCGTCGTACTTGCCGACGGGTCGCTCGATGACTCGTCGCTCGATGAGGAACAGCGCTTCCGCTGGTTCGTCACGAGCAGCCAGGAGATCTTCGTCGAGATCACGCTCGACGGTCGCTTCATGTATGTGAGCCCGAATAGCGCGTCGATCGTCGGCTACGAGCCGGAAGAACTCCTCGGGCGATCGATCTTCGATTTCACGCATCCGGATGACGTCGCGCAATCGAGCGCCTCGCTCGTCGCGACGGTCGGCGGCAAGCCCGTCGAAGTAAGGTTGCGATACAAGCACAAGAACGGCGAGTACCGGTGGTACGAAGGTTACCGGCGTCTCTATCGCAGATCGCGGGGCGACGTCCGCATCGTCACGATCGCACGTGACATCACCGAACGCCGCAAAGCTGAAGATGCGGCGCGCCAATCCGAAGCGCGGCTTCGCTTGCACGTCGAGCAGACGCCGGTCGCCGTCATCGTTTGGGATGGCGACGGCCGGATAGCGAGCTGGAATCCGGCGGCAGAATCGATTTTCGGCTACACCGCCTCGGAAGCGCTCGGCAAAGATGGACAAGAACTTCTCGCGCGGCCGCGGCCTAGCGGTCCGCACAGCTCCCGCGTCACGCGCGACGCGACGACGAAGGCCGGCGCACACATCATCTGCGAGTGGCACGACACCCCGCTCGTCGCCACGGACGGTTCGTGCGTCGGTGCGACGTCGATGGTGCAGGACGTCACCGACCGCATGCGCGCGCAAGAGCAGCTCCGCGACAGTGAAGCGGCGATCCGCTCGCTCTACGAGGTGACCTCGGCGCCGCACATCGATCACAACGACAAGGTCGACGCCGTCCTCGCGATGGGCTGCGCGTTCTTCCACCTTCCGTCCGGCATCATCACGCGCGTCGACGGCGACGAGCTCGAGATACTCTCGGCGCAATTCCCCGACGAACGCTTCAAGCGCGGCGCGCGGTTCAAGCTCGCGTCGATGTACTCCGGGCGCGTCATCGCGGCCGGCGAGACGATCGCGATCCACGACGGCCGGACGCCCGATTGGGAAAACCATCCATCGCATCAGAACTGGAGGCTCGAAGCCTTCATCGGCACGCCGCTGCGTGTCAGCGGCACGATCTACGGTACGATCAGCTTTGCAGGGCCCGAACCGCGAGCGACGCCCTTCTCGGAAACGGAGATCGACTTCATCCGTCTGATCGCACAGTGGCTCGGCCTCGCGATCGAGCACCGCAACGTCGAAGACGAACTGCGCCACAACGCGCTGCACGACGCGCTCACCGGACTCCCGAACCAGCGCCTTTTCTACGATCGCGTCCAAGTCGCGATGGCGCAGGCAAAACGCTCGGGTGAGAAGGTGGCGGTCTGTTTCCTCGATCTCGACCGTTTCAAGGTCATCAACGACACGCTCGGTCACCGCATCGGCGACGGCTTGTTGCAAGAAGTGTCGGCGCGCATCGCGAGCTGCCTGCGCGAGGGCGACACGCTCGCGCGTCTGGGCGGCGACGAATTCGTCGTGCTCTTGCCCGACGTCGGTGATGCTGCGGCGGCGGGCAAGATAGCGCAGCGCCTTCTCGACTCGCTCGAAGCGCCGATCTCGATCGAAGGCCGCGAGATGTTCGTGACCGCGAGCATCGGCATCAGCCTGTATCCGGATGCGGGCACCGATCCCGAAACGCTCGTCAAGCACGCCGACTACGCGATGTATCGCGCGAAAGAGGTCGGTCGCGCGACGTATCAGCTCTACGCGTCGACCGACGCGAACTCGAACGAGCGCCTCGCGCTCGAGACCTCTTTGCGGCGCGCGATCAAGAACGGCGAATTGCTCCTGCACTACCAGCCGCAGATCGATATCTCGTCCGGCAAGCTCGTCGGCGTCGAAGCGCTCCTCCGCTGGGAGCGACCGGGCCTCGGCCTCGTTCCTCCGTCGGAATTCATACCGATCGCGGAAGAAACGGGGCTCATCGTCCCCATCGGCGCGTGGGTCATCGAGCAGGCTTGCCGTCAAGCCGCGCAGTGGCGCCAACTCGGTTTCCCGGCGTTCAAGATGGCGGTGAACGTTTCGGCGCGGCAATTCCGGCACAAGTCGTTCGTCGAATCAGTCGATGCGGTGCTTGCCGCTCACGGACTCGATCCGTCGTGTCTCGAGATCGAGCTGACCGAAAGCATCACGATGCACGCGAGCGACGTCGAGCTGCAGGCGTTCGAACATCTCAAGCGACTCGGCGTGCGGCTCGCCCTCGACGACTTCGGCACCGGCTTCGCGTCGCTATCGAACCTCAAACGCTTCCCCGTCGACGTCGTCAAGGTCGACCGCTCGTTCGTCACCGACTGCCTGAACAGCACCGACGATGCGGCGATCGTCAAAGCCGTCGTGTCGATGGGCCACGCGCTGCGTCTGCAAGTGACCGCTGAAGGCGTTGAGACGCGCGAACAGCTCGCGTTCTTGCAACTCCTCGGCTGCGATAGCGCCCAAGGCTATTTCGTCGGTGCGCCTGTGCCTGCGCCGGAACTCGAGCGCCTCGTCGCGGAGCGGATGGGCGTCTTTCCGGCAGCCTAGAGGTATTCGCTAGAGGTATTCGCTCCCGCGGCACCTATTAGGTCGGCATGGACGAGCCGACGACGCTTCGCGCACCGGTCGCGCTGATCTCCGCCCTCGCGCTCTTCTCTCTCGCCGCCTGTTCGAATCACGATAACCAGTTCGCGTATAGCGGCACCGTTCAAGCCGATTCGGCGTCGGTCGGTTCGACCGCCGGCGGCCGCGTCACATCGATCGCGGTCGCCGACGGCCAGCGTGTGAGCAAAGGCCAGACGATCGTCACATTCGACGATCGTCAGCTTCGCGCGGCACATCTCTCAGCCGTCGCGACGCGCGATCAGGCGTACGCGCAGCTTCACGATCTCGAGGCCGGGCCTCGCGCGGCCGACATCGCGAAAGCGCAGGCGAACGCAGCGCAAGCCGACGCCGCATACAAACAGGCGCAGCTCAACCAACCGCAGACGGTTCAGTCAGCACGCTCCGGCGTCGAGTCGGCGAAAGCCGACGATGCAGCCGCCCATTCGGCGAGCGACAAGGCGGCGCGCGACGAAGAACGCTCGCGAGCGCTCTATCAGGAAGGCGCGATCTCTTCGCAGGCGATGGATGCCGCGCGTGCCGCTGCCGATTCGGCGCGCGGGGCCGCACAAGCTGCGGACGCGCGCCTGCAACAAGCGACCGCGCAGCTCGACTCCGTCGAGAGCGGATCCGCCGCAGAGACGGTTTCGTCCGCCGGTGAAGCCGCAGCGGCCGCGCATGCGGAGTTATCGCTCGTGCTCGCAGGCACGCGCCCCGATCAACTCGCTCAGGCGAGAGCGGCAGCGAAAGCAGCCGACGCGAACGCCGCAGCTGCGTCCGCGCGACTCGCGGAGACGCGTGTGCTCGCGCCCGCTGACGGCGTCGTCGACGGTCTCGACCTGAGGCCGGGCGATCTCGTCGCTGCCGGCGCAGCCGTCGCGCAAGTCGACGAGTTCGGCAACCCATGGGTGCGCATCTACGTCACGCAATCGGACATGCAGCATATCAAGGTGGGAGCGACGGTTCGAGTGAGATCCGATGCGCTCGCGGGCCGGGAGTTCGACGGGCAAATCGAGACGATCGACGCGCAGGCCCAGTTCACGCCGCGCGACGTGCAGACCGCCGAGGATCGCGCCGATCTCGCCTTCGGCGTCAAGGTCCGCATCGCCGATCCCGATCGCGCTTTGCGCGCCGGCACGACGGTCGACGTCGCATTGCCGTGAGCATCACGATCGAGACGAAGGCGTTGACGAAGCGTTACGGCGACCGCGCTGTCGTCAACAGCCTCGACCTTAGCGTCGAATCCGGATCCATCTTCGGTTTTCTCGGGCCGAACGGCAGCGGCAAGTCGACGACGATCAAGATGCTGTGCGGTCTCGTCTCGCCGACGTCCGGGAGCGCATCCGTCGACGGGCACGACGTCGTGCGCGACGGCGACGGCGTCAGGCTTGCCATCGGCTACATGTCGCAGTCGTTCTCGCTGTACGGCGACTTGACGGTCGATCAGAACCTCGAGTTCTATGGCCGAGCGTACGCTCTCGATCCCGTCGCGCGAGCGCGCCGCAAACGAGAGGTCGCCGAGCTTACGGGCGTCGAGCGCTTCTCCGATCAGCAAGCGCAGACGCTCTCAGGCGGGTGGAAGCAGCGGCTCGCGCTCGCTTCCGCGCTGCTGCACGATCCGCAGGTCCTGTTCCTCGACGAGCCGACGGCCGGCATCGACCCTGTCGCGCGTCGCGATCTCTGGGACCTGCTGTTCAAACTCGCAGGTGACGGCCACACGCTTTTCGTCACGACGCATTACATGGATGAAGCCGAGCGCTGCAGCCGAGTCGGCTACATCTATGACGGCGACCTCATCGCGCAAGGCACGCTCGAGGAGCTGCGCGCATTGCCGGGCGTCAACGCTCCCGGCACGGTGCGCTATTTCGTCCGAGCGGAGCGCGTCATGTCGGCTTTTGGTCGCGCTCGCTCGCTGCCGTACATCCACGACGTCACGATCTTCGGCCGCGATCTTCACCTCGTCGTCTCGTCAGATATCGACGAGAAGCGACTTCAGAGCGATCTCGCAGATTGCGGCGTCTCGATCGTCGAACGCATCGAGCCGTCGCTCGAAGACGTTTTCGTCGCCCTGACCCGCGCCCGGACGTCGGCCGCATGAGACGGCCCTTCGATCTCCGCGGCTTCGGCGCCGTGCTCTACAAGGAACTGATCCACGTCGTCCACGATCCGACGACCCTCGTCCTCGCGCTCGCCTTGCCGCTCATCCAGCTGCTCATCTTCGGCTATGCGATCAACACGCGCGTCGAGCATATCGGGACCGCGTATCTCGACGAAGATCACGGCCAAATCGCGGTGCGCGTCCTCGACGCGCTGCGCGCATCGCAAGATTTCAACCTCGTCTACGCTGCCGGGTCGCGCGAACAGCTCCACGAGCTCATCGTCGCGGACAAGGTGAAGATCGCTGTCGACGTACCGCCGAATTTCTCGGCCGACGTCGTCGCAGGCAAGCCCGTGCAATTGCAAGTCCTCATCGACGGATCGGATTCGTCGATCGCCGACGAAGCGCTCGCGTCGGCTTCTTCGATCGGATCGGCGCTGAGCGCCGAGCTCGATCCGCGCCTCAGCGTCGCGCCGCAGCTCATCGACGTGCGCCCGCGCATGCTCTTCAATCCGAGTCTGCGAAGCGCGAACTTCCTCGTGCCCGGGCTCATCGGCGTCATCATGCAGATCATCACGATCTTCTTGACCGCGCTCGCGATAGTCGGCGAACGCGAGCGGGGCACGCTCGATCAGCTGCTCGTGACGCCGATCGGTTCGACGGGACTCATGCTCGGCAAGATCGTGCCGTACGCGGCGATCGGCTTCGTCGACTTCCTGGGTGTCTTCGCCGCGATGCTTTTCATCTTCAAGGTGCCGATCGCCGGAAGCGCGTTGCTCTTGCTCGTGCTCGCGATCGGATTCTTGCTCGCCGCGCTCGGCCTGGGGCTGCTCGTCTCGAGCGTGGCACGTTCGCAGCTGCAAGCGATGCTCATGACGATGGGCATCATGCTGCCGT
>DASQJC010000211.1:0-2097 GCA_035631255.1 Candidatus Eremiobacteraceae bacterium
CGCGCGCGGGCGTGCGCGCGAACAGTCAACAGATGGCGCGGCCGCCCCTCGCGCTGCACCGCGTCGAAGATCGCCGTATTCCGACCGCTGCGGGCGACGTCGGCGTGCGCATCTACTGGCCACGGCCGCTTGCCGAAAGCGAACGGCTGCCGATCGTCGTGTTCTTCCATGGCGGAGGGTTCGTCCTGTGCGATCTGGATACGCACGATCCGATCGCGCGCTATATCGCACTTCACGGCGACGCGATTGTCGTCAACGTGGACTATCGCCTGGCGCCGGAGCACAGGTTCCCGGCAGCCGTCGACGACAGCTACTCCGCCGTCACGTGGCTCGCGGACCACGCGGCCGAGCTCGGCGGCGACCCGCAGCGCCTGGCAGTCGCGGGCGACAGCGCGGGCGGAAATCTCGCCACTGTCGTGTGCCAGCTGGCGAAAGAGAGAGGCGGTCCGTCGATCGCGTTTCAGGCGCTCATCTATCCGGTCGTCGATCTCGACACGTCGACGTCGTTCGCGTCGCGTCAAGAGTTCGGAGGCGGCGACTATTTTCTGGCGATGCACGAGATGGAATGGTTCAACTCGCTGTACTTGACGGACCCCGCCGCGCAGGTGAAGGATCCTCGAGTGTCGCCCCTCAACACCGAAGATCTGCGCGGACAGCCGCCGGCGCTGGTCGTCACTGCCGGTTGCGATCCGCTGCGCGACGAAGGGAAGGCCTACGCCGACCGGCTCGCGGCCGCCGGTGTTCCCGTCGAGTATCGATGCTTCGAGCAGGCCATTCACGCGTTTCTGAATTTTGCGCCGATCATTCCGGCGGGCGACGAAGCGCTCGCGTTTCTCGCGGAGCGGCTACGCGCCGCTCTGCATTCAGTCGCACAGGCAGGGTAGTGGCATGAGCTCAGTGGTGATGTCGGCGTCCGAGGACTGCGTCGCCCGCGCGAAGAACGTCGCCGTAGCCGCCGATCGTCATGCCGACGAAGGCGATCGAGAAGGACGGCTCGCGCAGCCGGTCGTCGACGCGCTTCACGAGGAGCAGCTGTTCGGCATGTGGGTGCCGAGGACGGTGCCGCGCGGCAGCGAGCTCGACGTCTTGTCCTCGGTCCGCGTGATCGAAACCGTCTCGCACGGCGATCCGTCGGCCGGGTGGGTACTAATGGCATCGGCGCTTGCCGTCGGCACTGGCGCGGCATACCTCCAACGCGACGCGGTCGACGAGCTGTTCGGTGGCGATCGTCTGCCGGTCATCGCCGGCCAGGGCACCAGGCCCGGCACCGCGATTCCGGCGCCCGGTGGTTTCCGCTTGAGCGGATCGTGGAGCTTCGCATCCGGCATCAAACACGCGACGCACATCCACACGCTCGGCGTCATTCAAGGGACGAACGAGCCGCGGATCTTCGTACTGCCCGTCGGGAAGGCGTCGCTCATTGACAACTGGGACGTGCTCGGGCTGCGCGCGACCGGCAGCATCGACTACCGCATCGACGATGTGTTCGTGCCGGAGGCATACACGCACTTCGCAGTGACCGAGACGCCGATGCAGGGCGGCAATCTGTACCGCATCGGCATCATCGGATTCGCCGCCATTTGCCACTCGGCCTGGGCCTGCGGCATCGGCCGCCGTCTCCTCGACGAACTCGGCGCGAAGGTGCGCGGCGGCATCGGCCGCTCGGGGACTCAGGCGTCGAGCGAAACATTCCACGAGCAGTATGCGAAGGCCGAAGCCGCGTATCGTGCGGCGCGCGCGCTCGTATACGACGCGTGGGGCAACGTGAACGACGCGCTCGAACGCGGCGAGCCGTTGACGACGCGTCATCACACGATGATTCGTCTCGCGATGGCGCACATCACGTGGACGTGTAAGGACGTGGCGGACTTCGTGTACAAGAGCGCCGGCACCGTCGCGCTCCGAGCCGGCACGATCCAGCGTCTCTATCGCGACATGCACGCCGGCACGCAGCACATCACGTCGTCGCCGCCCGTGTTTCGCGCGGCCGGTCGCGAGTTGGCGGGACTGGCCGACGGCAAACGTTGGGTGTTCCTCGATCTCGTCTAGAGCGAACTTCAGATGTATGTAGCGCAGACCTTTAGGCCTGCGATCGCA
>DASQJC010000212.1:0-9937 GCA_035631255.1 Candidatus Eremiobacteraceae bacterium
ACGATGCGTCTGTCCGCAGGCGACGACAGCAGCCAGTATACTTTCGACGTGAGCAAGCGCCCCTACCATAGCATGGGTTGGCAGACGCACACATGGCGCTTCGTCGCAGGACACAAGTCGACGACGATCACGTTTGAGAGCCTCGACACGGAGAACGGCTACTTCGGCCCGATCCTCGACAACGTCCACGTCCAAGCGACTTCCTGCGACTAGCTTAACGCGTAAGGAACGGTCGACCCTTATGGTCGACCGCCGCGGACTTGAGGAGAACGATTATGAAGGTCCCTGCAGCCCTTGGTCTGGCGGTAACACTATTGTGCGTTGCCGCTTGTGGTGGCGATAAGCTCGCCGGTACCTATCAGAACGAGAACGGCTCGATCGTCATGGATCTGAAATCCGGCGGCACCGGCGACCTCACGATCGCCGGAGAGACGAAGCCGTGTACTTACACGTCCGATCAGCAGACGCTGAAGGTGACGTGCGACGACAATGAAGTCGATTTCACCGTCCATGACGACGGCAGTCTGACGGGTCCGCCCGACAGCTTCGTCGGCGACCTCAAAAAGACGAAATAATTCGCTTGAAGTAAGGAGCGGTCGAGATTTATCTCGACCGCCGCGATCTATCTATTTAGAAGCCGTAAACGTCCCTGACTCTTGATTCGGGCAGTTGCCGTTGTTGTACGTTCCGGACATCTGATCGCCGCCTGCGGCCACCGATCCCGTCACGAAGGTCGTGCACGGGTTCGGGCTCGCGGGTGCGAACGTCATCTGGACACTAGCGCCACTAGTCGACCCGGAGACGTCGCCCGCACCGTCGTTCGGCGGATTAGAGAACGTCATCGTCCACTTGCCGGCGACGTTCGATCCGGTCTGAGTCACTTGGAACGAGACCTGACCGGTGCCGAACAGGCTGTCCTGGACCGTACCGTGCCAGTTGCCGGTTAGACCATTGCTCGCCGGAGCGCCCGAGTTGTTTCCTCCGCAGGCCGCTGCGACGAGCAGCACCCCGAAGATCACGATCGCGGTGACGGTTTTGCTCTGGCGCATTTGCATTTAGTATACCACCCTCGCTGAGATCGCGTCGAGGCGCTTGTGGCGACCGGACCGCGGATTCACATGAGTAGTGACGAATACGCTTCGACTCTTGCGGCTGCAAGCGTCACACTTGAGTCCGGCTCGCCGGCGAGGCCGCGGCGGTCGAGATAAATCTCGACCGCTCCTTTTCCGCGGCGGTCGAGCTGAAGCTCGACCGCTACGATCTCATGCGAGGCACTAGCGGCGAAGCGGCTAGCACGAGCACGATCGCCGGCACGAAAAGCCACACGGGATATGCACTGTTGGAGCCCGACCAGAAGATGGCCGAATGGTCGATAAAACGTGCGTAAAGCGGTCCCCAGACGAACGAAAGCCAGCCGATGCCAAGCCCGATGAGCAACATCCGGCCGCGACCTTTTGCGATGCCGAATAGACCGAGCAGCGTCAACGCTGCTGCGAACGCCATGGCCGCCCACACGGGCGCGATCCACGGAACCGGTATCAAGAAGAGCACATCCTGACTCGTGATTCCCGGTGATCCGGACGTCAGCCAAAGCGTGACGTAGTACGTGATATCCCACACGCCGAACGCCACGAGAAACGCGCGAAAACGCGCATCGGCCCGCGAAGCCGCGAGCCACGCCACGGTCAACAGGATGACGATCGTGCAGAACTCGCGCCAGCTTTCGATCGTGACGACCGACGGACCACTCGACGGCAGCATCCGCAGATACAACACGATGATCGCTTCTTCGACACCGAATGCGATGGAGAACAGCGCGATGATCAGATTCGACACGAAAAATCGTTTCGACCGGAAAAGAGGTGATACATCGCGGTTCGGTCAACGTTCCATGACGCGTGCTGTTCAAAGAGCCGCATCATCCAACTTATTGAGGACGGAGGTGAGTACGGATGAGAGGCAAGAAGAAGGCAGCGACAAAGACTAAGAAGGCCACAAAGAAAAAGAAGAAATAACCGGCCTGGAAAATGGGGAAGAGCGAAGTTCACCTTCGCTCTTCTTCTTTTGATCCGCCTGGTCTCGGCTCGTCGGGTTTTGATCCGTCGGACGCCGGCGGGCCGTCGCTCCAGCCCATCTCGAGCGCACGCGCGCGCCACGTGTCGATCTCGTGCCCGAGGCCCTCGAGGGCGTCGCGGAGCGAATCGGCCTCGAGATGGTAGTATGCGGCGCCGGCGGCGTCGCCGATGCGCGCGAGCGAGCCGATCTCGTCCGGATCGAGATCCTCTCCTCCCGTGTGTGCGCCGTAAAACGCGACAGCTTCGAGCTCGCGTCGGACGACGATCGGCACGGCAAGTATCGGGACTTCTTCACCCCCGGGCAGCCCGTCGCGTGCGGCCTCCCCGCGCTTCAAGCGGGTCGGCTCTTCCGCCGCCTTGAGCCTCTCCACCAACGGTCCGGACGCGTCGAGGTCGCGCGCCGCGTCTTGATTCCAACCGAGCGCCCAGACTCGATCGTACGACCCGCGGTCGTTCGACCGGAATAGCGCGGCTGAGGCGAGCGACAATGCTTCCATCGGCTCGTCGACGACCATCGCGGAGATCGTCTCGCTATCGGTCACGTGCGGCAACGTCGATGCGAGCTGCGCCAGGCGGCGAGCTGCCTCGTGCCGCCCCTTGAAGAGGACGCTCCGGATGATCCGCTCGACGCTGCTGTGGATGCCGTTGAGCGACAATCCGACGACGACGGCCGCGATGACGTTCGCAGCCACCGCCAGGCGCTGCTCGGCGAGCACGGTGCCGACAACCCAGTCGATGAGCGCGAACATCGCGACGACGCCGGTCGTCAGAACGCCGTAGACGAGCGCTCTGCTGAAGATGAAATTGACGTCCATGACGCGGTAGCGAAGCACGGCGTATGCAACGGCGATCGGTATCACCAGGTTGAGAGCACCGAGCGCATCCCACCAGAACGCGACTTGGAACGAGAGCGAAAACGTGTCGATCCACAGGATGAGGATGTTCGCCGCATATGCGACGACGAGCGCCCACACGACGATCTTCAGCCGCTGACGCTCCTGACCGCGCCGGCTGTAATACGTGAGGAACAGGGTGCCGAGCGCGAGCGAGAATACCGCGACCTTGCTGATCGTCGAAGCTAGGACGAGCCCTTGCGCCGGCAGTCCGAAAAGCACGGCGATGAAGTCGGAACCGAGACTCGTCGACGCGAGCAAGGCAAACGCGTACGGCGCCGCGCGATCTGCCCACTCCCCCCAGCCTTCGGGCCGGTCATTAGGGAAGCGGGCCGCAAATGTGAGGAACGAGGCGTTGCCGAGCGCGAGCAGCACGACTTGGATCTCACAGATCGAGAAATAGACCGGCGCCGGCAAGAAGCCGAAGTATTCGCCGTTCCCATAGATCGCGGCGAGCGAATAGAGATAGAACGCCCACGTCATCTTGTTCGGCCGTCGCACGACGATGAACGCCGCGATGAGGACGAACAAGACGTACGTCGAGCGCCGCAAGACGACGATGAGGTCTTCCGAAAGCTCCGGCCGGCCCTCGGCGCGGATCGTCACGACATGTCCGACGCCCTTTTCGAGCACCCGAAACGTGAACGTATCGCCTGCGCGCGGATAATGGAGGTCGAGCAAGACGAGGCGTTGGGCGAGCGTCGTCGAGCTGAAGTCGACGACATCGTTCGGCGCCACGCCCTGTTTTGCTGCGTCGCTCCGCGAGTCGACCGACGTGATGACGCCGTCGTAGTTGACGTCGATCGGCAACTGGGCGAACGGATGCCACAGCTGAGAGATGTTAGGTGTCGCGAGGCCGAGCATGAAAAGCCCGAGCGCGGCGACGACGGCGATTCGTACTCCCCGTCGGGATCGAGTGTCATCTTGGCGCGCGTTCATGCGGGCGCGATGATGAGCATCGCCGGTGCCGGCGGCCCGGGCGGATAAGTCGGATCGCTGACCTGAGCGGAACGGATACCGGGCGCCGCATCGGCAGCGACGGCGATGTCGACCATGAACGTCGCCGTCGTACCATCGACGCTCGCGCTCGTCACCGTCACCGTGACCCCTCCGCCGATGACCTCGATGGTCGCCTTTTCGGTGGCGTACAGCACTTGGAACGCGAAGCTCGCGCTCGCGCCTTGCTTGAGCGTCGGCGGAGGCAATCCGGAGGTGCCGAGCACGCCCATCAACGCCGAGTATGCTTCGAGCATCCCCGCTCCCATGATGACTTGCGGCCACGGGCTGCACGATGCGTCGGGCTTCACATCGACGCACGGCAGCGTCGACTCGTTCTGCGTCGTGGCTTGGACTGTCGCGTTCAGTCCCATGTTGAACGTCTGCGCGATCTGACTCGCGTACTGGATCTTCTGCTCGCCGATCAGGATGTCACTGACCGTATAGCCCTTCGACGCCGGCACCGCGAACGTCGCGTGGAGGATCTTGTCCGGCGCGGAGCCGCGGACGATCGTCCAAAACGTCCTCGCATCGGTGCCGTCGGGGGTTTTGTACGAACTGAAATCGGGCTGCTGCATATAGAGCCCTACCGGATCGGTCAGCGTCGCCATCCGAAGGCCGTTGCCGCCCGCGTTCTTCACTGCCTTGTTGACGTTATAGCCGATGTTCGGATCGCTGTTCCTGAAAGGAACGCCATACGCGGCGCAATCGATGAGCGCGGGGGCCGTGTATGGCGTCACATCGCGCATCAGCGTGGCCGCGGCAGCGAGATAGATCTCCGCGTCGATGTCGTTCGGCGGGCTCGTCAGGTGCATCGCGCCGCCGCTCGACGCAGTCGCCACCGCTCCGGTATTCCATTTGTTGATCGGGTTGTAGGCGGGAAGCCCGGTCTCGGGGTCGATGATCGGCGCCCCGGATTTGTCGTGCATGACGATATCGTCGAGTTGGACGTTCGCGTTCACCACAGCTTGATAGATCGAAAGAACGACGTTTGGATCCGTTTTCCAAAGCGCGACCCAATACTCCGGATTCTCGCACGTGAAGTCGACCCGGACGATCCGGCCTTGCGCATCACGCTGGACGCACCACTCGCAATACTCGTCTTGCCAGCCGCGCGCGCCCGGAGGCTCATACGTGCGCCAGTCGCTTTTCGGCTGCTGCCAATTGATGACCGGATAGACGTCGCTCGGCACCTGCGGGAACCCGACGGCGAAATCGGGTTTCGCTTTGAGATAGCCCTGATCGGCGAGCTCGTAGAGCTCGACATCGGTCAACCAGTACGGCGAATTTTGCGACGCGGCGAAATACGAGGTCAGGCGATTCGGAAACGCGATCCAGGTGATCGGCGCGACGATCGCGTTCGGCCCGATCGGGGTCGTCAACGGATTGAAGAACAGCAAGCGGTTCGAATCGTTCGTGTTCGTCCACGGATCGCCGCAGATCGCCAGCTGGATGAAGCCGTCGATGAACTGCGTCCACCGAGCGATGAGCGCGGCCTGTTTCGCCGGATCGGTCGGGAAATCGACGACGTTCGCCGGCGGCGAGAACGAATTCATCGGCGATGCACCGGTTGGATCAGCCGCGGCACCGACGGCGGCGGCGTGTGCGCTTGCGACAAGATGAAACTGAAGTCCGAGAAATACGGCTTCCAGCTAGGCATTTCGTCCAAGGCTTTCGCGATCCGAGCGTTCTCGTGACATGACAGGCACGTCATCTGCTGCGCGTACGTCTCGGTGACGACGTTCGCGACCGGCTTCGTCGTCGGCGGCGTGATGCCGTTGACGAGAACTGGTTCGATCGGCGGTGAAGGACCGGCGTTCGGATCGGCGGAGTTGGACGCCCACAGCACATTGACGAGTCTGTAATATTGGTAGACGGACGTCGGGTCGTCTGAGCGGATGAGCGACGTGACGTATGAGTTTATCGCCGCTGCCGTCGGATCGACCGGATTCTCGTGCGACACCTGGATAGGATAGATCGGGCATGACGCCTTTTTCGAGAAATAGGCGCTCGGCATGTACGCTGGCGGGTTGTTAGGAGAGCACGATGTCTGGCTCCCGCCTCTGGGAAGCTGACAGCTCGCCGGAATCGGCGACGGTTGGCACGTCGGGCGGCTGAATAGGAAAGTCCCAGGCGTCGCACCGGCTGCCGGCGCATCATCGACGTGCTCGAACGTCGACCACACCCACGTCGGCTGCGATTGCGTCTTATGGATGATGTGGAGCGCGACGAGGCCGACTTTGACCTCGTGGCATCCGCCGTCGGCGTCGAGGATGATCGCCTGTTGCATCCGATAGCGCTTCTCGCGCGCAGGATCCGAGATCGGAACCCATGCCGCCTTGATCTCGATCGCACCAAGCGGTCCTCCTAGCGTGCCTTCGGGCATGTCGATCCGGCCGTGCGTCGTGATCGCATACAGCTGACGATCCGCGTCGTAGTACTGCTTGTCGACGATGTAGTCGAATTCGTCTTTGTCGATGAGTATTTGATACCACACCATGTTGCCGTCGCGATCGGCGAGCCAGCTCGGACCTGATGCCGGGAACGCTTGCAGGACGCCGTTAGGCGTCTGGAAATCGGGCGCGATGATCGACGACATCCGCAGCACTCTGCGATCCGGACCCGCTACCATGTGCTGGACCGCGCATGGCGACTGGTCGATCGTCCCCCACTTGCTCGGCGGTGCTGCGCCAGGCTTGAAGACATCGAGCGCGTCTTCGTACGACTCGAAGACCGGCGGCTCGGGATCGGACGGTTTCCCGAACGCAGAAGCGGGCATCGATGGATCGGGCGCGCCGGCGTGACCGGGATCGGCATCCCAATTGAGGCCGATGAACTCTTGCCACGCGAAGCAGTCGAAGTAGGTCTGCGAGTTTTGCGACGAGTCTTGTGGGATGGTGCCGGTGATCGAGATCGGCGACAGGGGACACGGCGCGCCCGGAACCGCATCTGCGGCAGCGACCGAATGGCCCCGGACCGCGTACGCGACGACAACGGCGGCGACCGCCGACAATGCAGCGACCGCGAGCCTACTAACGGCCACGCCCCTCATATGCCCGCTAGTTTCGGATTGGATGGAGCGGTCGACCTTTATGGTCGACCGGTGCCCACCTCGCATCGTGCGTTCATGTAGCGGTCGCCAAGCGAATCTCGGCACGAAAAATGGGGTATAAGCGCGCTCAAGAGGAGGGCGCAACCATGGCCGACCGGACCGGATCCGTTTCATTCGAAAACGACATCAAGCCGCTATTCACCGATGACGACATCGATCATATGGAAGGCATGGGCGTGTTGCTTGCGGACCACGCCTGGATGTCGCAGCCTGACAACGCGAAGAATGTCTACGAATTTCTTACTGGCGACCAAGAGCCACGAATGCCGCCGGGCGGACCGTTTTGGGATGCCGACAACCTGAAGCTTCTATCGGACTGGATCGAAGGCGGCTACCAACCTTAGTCAGGCCGCGGCGGTCGACCATAAGGGTCGACCGCTCCATTCCGTTAGCATATATATGTAGAAAGGCGCACGTCCCGCGGCGGAAGCAGTAACGACGAGTCCTCTGTTCGCGGTTTGTCACGCTCGGTGACCTATTCTTGCACTCAAGAGGCGCCTCCAATTGCGCCCGAGGGAGGAATAGGTTCCAATGAAGCTCTTCGTCACGACTTGCGCAGCGGCCGCGGCTCTTGCCGTCGCCGCTCCTGCATTTGCAAGCTCGTTCCATACGTTCGCCCAGCGCGAGGCGCCGCAACAGTGGGCTCCGACCGCGACGCAAGCGGTGCGGGGATTCAGCGACCCGCGCATTCGAGTCCAACAGCTCCCCGATACCGTTTCGATGCACATCGTCGTAGGTCTCGGCATGCGCGATCGGGTGGGAGCGAACAACATCCTGCGCGAGCAGCACACGCCAGGCAACCCGCTCTTCCGGCGCTGGCTGTCGCCCGCGGAGTTCACTGCCGCATTCAATCCGACATATGCGCAAGCGGCATCGGTCGCTGCGTATCTCCAGCGCCAAGGTTTCGTCGGAATCACGATCGAGCCGAACCACCTCATCGTAAGCGCGTTCGCTCCGCCGTCGCGTGTTGAATCTGCGTTCCACACGCAGATCAGAGCGACGAATTTCAACGGCCAGCTGATCTACGGAAACGTATCGGCCCCGCTCGTACCGGCTCAGCTCCGCGGACTCGTCGTCGCGGTGCTCGGTCTATCGAATGCGACTCAGATGCGCGTACATCTCACGCACGCCAACGTCGAGCCGAGCGCGCCGGCATCGCGCCGCGGCTTCATCAACCAGGCTTCGAGCACGCCGCCGCCCTGCCTGTCGACGACCGGCGGGATCTGCGTCGGCGGCGAGTACGGACCGCCGCAGTATCAAGTCGCATACGATGCCGCATCTAGCGTTTGCCCTGCGACGTGCACGGGCTATCGCACATCGGTCGCCGTCATCACTGAAGGCGACGACACGCAAGTACTCACCGATCTTCGTACGGCAGAGGCGTACTGGGGACTTCCGAAGGTCGCCTACAGCCTCCGACCTGTCGGCATCAAGAGCTCTGACACGTCTGGCCTCGACGAGTGGGACCTCGACACGCAGATGTCGACCGGCATGGCCCAGACCGTCAAACACCTCTACGTCTACGATACGACCTCGCTCAGCGACTCTGACATCGCGCTCGCATACAGCGCTTGGGTGAGCGATCGCTACACGCAAGCCGGCAACTCGTCGTTCGGCGAACCCGAAGCGCTCGCGTTCGCCGACGGCGCGATGCTCGTCGACGATGAGGAGCTCAATCAGGCGGCCGCACAAGGCATGACGATGTTCGCGTCGACCGGCGATAACGGCGAAGGCTGTCCGGTGCTCCTCGCCACCGGCGCTCCGGCGACCGGTCTTCCTGAAACGTGCTATCCCGCTTCGTCGCCATACGCCGTCGCGGTCGGCGGCACGACGCTCGACACGAACGCGAACGGCAACGAACCCGGCACGTACTACGGCGAGCACGCATGGGTCGGCACCGGCGGCGGTTACAGCGCGTTCGAACTCGCGCCGTACTGGCAAGCGAATGGCATCTGCGCCGAGTGCACCGCCCTAGCGAAGGGTGGCGTCGGACGCGGTATCGCCGACATCGCGATGTGCGGCGACAACAACGGCTGTCCGGCCGACGTCTTCGTCGACGGCGCCCAGACCGGCATCGGCGGCACGAGCCTCTCATCGCCGCTCTCGATGGGCGTATGGGCACGACTCGAGTCGCACTTCTACAACGGCCTCGGCTTCGCCGCGCCCGTCTACTACGGAGTCTATGGTTACTACGAACCGTGCGCGATGGGGAACACCGCGTGCGTTCCCGCAGGTGAACCTGGCGACGACACGTCGGCGCTGCCGCCTGACACCACAGCACCGATCGGCGGATTCCACGATGTGCTCTTCGGCGCAAACGGCCTCGGCGTGCCATCTGGACCAGGTTGGGATACGCCGACCGGCATGGGATCGATCGACTACTGCATCATGCAACAAGACATCTCGAACTCGATCTTCTCAGGCCACTGAACCCGGAAAGCCGGACACCATGCTGCAGCGGTCGAGCTAAGGCTCGACCGCCGCGGCCTGGCCGGCCAGCAAACCAAGCGACCAGAGAGCGATGCTGCACATGCTGAACAGAGCTGAGGACACTTCGAACGTCGGCGAGCGCTGTGATCTCTGCGGCTCCGAGGTGACTGTCGTGAGAACCGTCAGCGACGAACTCGGGGCATGTTCCATATGCACAAGCTGCGCCGAGCTGTGGACTACTTACCTCATGCACAACCCTCGCCTTCCGAGGAGGGCCGACTGACTCGGGGAATGGGCCGCCCCATAGCAGAAAATCTGGCGCGTGTTCGTCCATCGGCTGAAGTTCACACCGCCGCCTTCTCTTTCCACATGGCTCGAGCGCCCGCAACTCGAGCGCAGATTCAAACCGGGCATCCGCGTCGTCTCGATCA
>DASQJC010000213.1:0-3488 GCA_035631255.1 Candidatus Eremiobacteraceae bacterium
CGCGAAGTCGTTTTGCCGCACCGTCGGCTATCCGGTGCTCATCAAAGCGACCGCCGGCGGCGGCGGCAAAGGCATGCGCATCGTCGGTCGCGAGGCGGATCTCGCCGCCGGCTTGGAGACGGCGAGCGGCGAAGCGCAAGCGGCGTTTGGCGACGGGCGCGTCTACGTCGAGAAGCTGCTCGTGCATCCGCGACACATCGAAGTACAAGTGCTCGCCGATGAGTTCGGCCACACGATCCACGTCGGCGAACGCGATTGCTCCGTGCAGAAGCCCGGTCACCAGAAGCTGCTCGAAGAAGCACCTGCTCCTCGCCTGCCGACAGAAGTGCGCGAGAAATTGTGCGCTGCGGCGGTCCGCGCGACACGCGCGGCCGAATACGCGAACGCGGGAACGCTCGAGTTCCTCGTCACCGACGACGGGAACTTCTACTTCATGGAGATGAACACGCGCATCCAAGTCGAGCATCCGGTGACGGAAGTCGTCTACGGCATCGATCTCGTGCGCTGGCAGATCCGCATCGCGGCGGGCGAGCGGCTCACCGTTCGTCAGGAAGACATCAAACCGCGCGGTCATGCGATCGAGTGCCGCATCAACGCCGAAGACGCCGACAACAAGTTCGCTCCCGCGGCGGGCAAGCTCGGCTCGGTCCTCTTGCCAGGCGGACCCGGTATTCGCGTCGATACCCATATCTTCTCAGGCGCCGACGTGCCTCCGTACTACGATTCATTGCTCGCGAAGATCGTCGCGTACGATCGCAACCGCGCGAGCGCGATCGCACGGATGCGACGTGCGTTGGCGGAGACGGAGATAAAAGGCGTGACGACGACGGTACCGATCCACGAGCGCATCTTGGACTCGCCGTCGTTCGCCGGCGCTCACACGCACGTGACCTGGCTGCGCGAAGAAGTGCTGCAGCCGCCGGCTGCCTGACGATCATGGCGCTAGAACGTCGCGAACATCGCGTCGCAGTCGAGATCCTCTACGCGGTCGAGATAGGCCGTCGTCCGCTCGACGACGCGCTGGCCCAAGCGCGAAGCGGTGTCGGCGTCTTCGCGCGCGGCGACGAAGCGATGGCCGAGGATCCGCACGAGCCGGTCTATCCGGCTATCGACAAACGCACCGATGCGCCGCGCGACACCGACTGGAACGTCGTCGAGATGCTCGTCCGCGGCACGCTCGAGCGTCAGGCGGTGCTCGAGGCGCAGCTCGAACCGCTGCTCGAACGCTGGACGCTCGATCGCCTCGCCGGCGTCGACCGTTTGATCCTCTACCTCGCGGCGTGGGAGCTGCGGTACCGGCCTGAAGCGGAGACAACGCAAGTCATCAACCACGCGATCGAGCTCGCGCGCCGTCTGTCCACTGAGAAGAGCGCGTCGTTCGTCAACGCGATCCTCGACGCGCTCTCGAAATCGAGGCCATCCGTTCCGAGATGAAGCCGATCTATCGCCGGCTCGGCCGGATCGCGATCTGGGTGGTCGCGGTAATCGTCGTCATCGCGATCGTCGGCGGCATCGCCGCGCTCGGCATCATCGCGGCGTACGGCAAGAACCTGCCGGACATCTCGCGTCTCTCCGATATCGAGCCGGCCGGCACGACGCGCATCCTCGCACGCGACGGCACGCTTCTCGCGC
This sequence comes from Candidatus Eremiobacteraceae bacterium, assembly GCA_035631255.1. GTDB lineage: Bacteria > Vulcanimicrobiota > Vulcanimicrobiia > Eremiobacterales > Eremiobacteraceae > JANWLL01. The sequence goes on from DASQJC010000213.1 coordinate 1,633, forward strand.
GGCTCTACGACAAGAATCGCGTCTACGTGCCGATCACGCAGATCCCGACAGTCATGCGAAACGCGATCGTCGCGAGCGAAGACGAGCGGTTCTACAGCCACTCGGGCGTCGACATCCGCGGCATCGCACGCGCTGCGGTCGCGAACTGGCAGCATCAGCAGATCGAACAAGGCGCGAGCACGATCACGCAGCAGCTCGCGCGCAACATGTTCCTCACCGACGAGCAGACGATCGGCCGTAAGATCCAAGAAGCGCTGCTCGCGATCGAGATCGAGCGCTACTACACGAAGGACGAGATACTTGAACGGTATCTGAACCTCGTGTATTTCGGCGCCGGCGCGTACGGCGTCCAAGCGGCGAGCCACGCCTATTTCGGCACCGACGTGAGCCATCTGACGCTGTCCGAGGCCTCGATGCTCGCCGGCCTCGTCGCGGCGCCTTCCTTATATAACCCCTACGCGAACATGAAGCTCGCGCGCGACCGGCAGCAGCACGTGCTCGAACGGATGGTCGCGAATGGGTTCGTCACGCGCGAGCAAGCGGACGCCGCTTATGACGCGCCTGTCCATCTCATCGGTGCGGATTCCGGCGGTGTGCTCTCCTATAAGTATCCATATTTCACGACGTACGTCATCGCGCAGCTCGAGAGCATCCTCGGCGCGCAGCGTTTATTCGGTGACGGCCTGACGGTCTACACGACGCTCGATCCGAAATACGAGAACATCGCGCAAAACGCGGTGACGTCGCTGGTGAAGGAAGGCGCTGCCGAAGGCTACGGCATGCACCAGGGTGCGCTCGTCGCCGAGGATCCGCGAAGCGGCGAGATCATGGCGATGATCGGCGGCGTCGGCTTCTCTGCGAAGAGCCAGTTCGACCGCGCATGGCAAGCGCGACGCCAACCTGGTTCGTCGTTCAAGGGATATGTCTATTCAGCAGCCGTCGACCGCGGCGTTCCCGTCTCGACGATCTACAACGATTCGAAAGTGACATATCCGGCGGGCGACGGCAGCGACTACACGCCGTCCGACGATGACCATCGGTACCTCGGTCCGATTACGCTGCGCAAGGCGTTCGAGCTGTCGCGCAACATCGTCGCGGTCGAGTTGGCGCGCGACATCGGGATCGACAACGTCATCGACTACGCGAATCGCATGGGCATCACGGAAGATCTGCAGCCCGATCTATCTCTTGCGTTGGGCACCGCGGTCGTGTCGCCGCTCGAGATGGTTTCGGGTTACTCGACGATCGCCGACGGCGGCATCTACACGCAGCCGACCGGCATCCGCTACGTCGAGGACAAATACGGCTCGATCATCTACGACGCGCGTTTCCCGGAGCGGCGCGTCGCGATGTCCGCAGGCGCGGCGTTCATCATGACGACGATGATGGAAGGCGTGATCCAAGAAGGCACCGGCTATCCGAACGCGATTATCGGCCGGCCCGCTGCGGGCAAGACGGGGACGACGTCCGATTTCCGCGACGCCTGGTTCGTCGGCTTTACCCCGCAACTGGCGGCTTCCGTCTGGGTCGGCAACGACGATTATTCGAAGATGTACGAATCGTACGGCGGCAACGTGCCGGCCCGCATCTGGGCGCGTTTCATGCGCAACGCGCTTGCCGGTCAGAAGGTCGAAGATTTCGAGTCGCCCCCGCCCGACGTGCAAGTCGTCCGGGTGTGCGGCGATAATCGGCGAGCGCGCCCCGGTCAAGGCGGTCGCCCCGAATACTTCCTCAACGGCACGGCGCCGCTCGAATACTGCTCGGAGGCGCGGCACGTCGCCGCCGGCAAGCCTGCGATTGGACCGCAAGATGAGCCGTCAGCGCCCGATGTGACGCCGCAGCCGCAACCTGCCGCG
>DASQJC010000214.1:0-6921 GCA_035631255.1 Candidatus Eremiobacteraceae bacterium
CGAACCGGCAAGGCCGTATGGATAGCCTTGGCCGTCGAACCGCTCGTGATGATGCCGCACGGCGATCGCCGCATCGGCAAAACCAGGGATGTGCTCGATGAGCATGGCGCCGAGCACCGGGTGACGACGCACGAGCGAGCGTTCTTCGGCGGTCAGCTTTCCAGGTTTGCGCAAGACCGAATCCGGTATCGCGATCTTGCCGACGTCGTGCAAGACGCTCGCGAGCAGCAACGTCTCGCGTTCGCGGGCCTCGAGGCCTAGAGCGGTCGCGAAGCCTGAAGCGAGTCGATTGACGTGTTCGAGATGGCTGCGCGTCGCGGGATCGCGAGCGAGCAACGCCGCGAGCAGCTCGGACACGGCGGAGAAATCGCCTTCAAGCCGGAGCTGCGTGTGGCCGACGCGCTGCAAGCGCGACATCGGCAGTCCTTGGCGCTTGCTCTGGTAGAGCGCGGCGTCCGCTTTCGCGATGAGTTCCGCCGCGGTTGCGCCATCGCGTGGATGCGTCGCGAGTCCGATCGAGCAATGAAGCGGTATCGGCTCGCCTTCACCGGGTTGCAGCTCCTGCGCCGCGAGTTCGGCTTCGATTCGCTCAGCGACGTTGACCGCTTGCTCCGCAGACGTATCCGGCAGCACGATCATGAACTCGTCACCGCCGTAGCGTCCGATGATGTCGGTGCCGCGGCATGCCTTGTGAAGCACTGCGGTGACGACCCGGAGCGCCTCATCGCCGACGAGATGGCCGTACGTATCGTTGACGAGTTTGAAGTTGTCGAGGTCGAGCATGATGACCGCGATCGATTCGGTCGATCCGCGAGCGCGGCCGAGTTCTTCTTCGAGCCGCGTCTTGAGATAACGATGGTGATAGACGTTCGTCAGCGGGTCGCGGTCGGCGCGATTGCGCGCTTCGCGGAAGAGCTGCGCGTTTTGGACGGCGAGCGCCATCTGTTCGCCGATCGCAGTCAACAGCCGGATGCTCGAGTCGTCGTAAGCGCCGTCTTTGTACGATTGTGCCGTCATGACGCCGATGCACGTGTCGCCTAACCGGAGCGGCGCCATCGCGACCGAGCGGAGCGACTTGTCGTCTTGACGCAGGTAGCGATGCGGCGTGTTGTCGAGGTCGGATCGCGTCTGCAAGACGATCGGCCGGTTCTGCTCGATGACGCGCTTGGCGATCGAGTTCTCGAGCGAGTAGTCTGCGAACTCGAACTCTGTTTCGTCCTGGACGCAGTACTCGATGCGCATCGTGTCGGTGCCGTCGACCCGCAGCGCGACCATGAAGACCGGCGCGTCCATCACGCGACGCGCTTCGTGGCAGACGGTCTTGCAAAGCTCGCGCAGCGACAACTGGGTGGAAAGCGCCTTTGAGACTTCGGACAAGAGCGTCAGCTCGCGCGCGAGCTGTTCGCTGCTGCTCAAGTGCTGTGAGTTCTCGACCGCGATCGCGGCTTGTTCGGCGATCGCCGCGAGCAGATCGCGTTCGCGTTCGCTATACGCATGCGGCCGCAACGACTGGACGGAGATGACGCCGATCGTCCGGCTCTCGACGCGCATCGGCACGACGAGGGCGCTTTGCGTCTCTTCGCCTTCGCCGCGGATGATGCTCGGATACGCGTCGAAATCGGCGAGCGTCCTTATGATGAGCGGACGCCCTTCGCGGAAGACGTGGCCGGTGAGCGACGCTTCGATCGGGAGGCTCCCGCCGATCGGCATCCGATCCTCGCCGTCCATGCCGAACGGGATCGTCATCTGGCCGGTCTCCCACGAGCCGAGCGCGACGAAGAACGACGTCGCATCCATGATCGGCTTGACGAGCTCGTGGAAGCGTTCGAAGAGATGCTCGAGATCGCGCTCGCTCGCGAGCGCGCGTGCTGTCTTCAGGAGGAGCCGGATATCTTCGGTGCGCGCCGACGCTTCATCGGCCGACGTCGCTGCGCCCACGACGAGCGCTGCCACACCGGCCGCGCCCGCGACCCATTCGATCGCCGCGTCGTCGAGCGGCTGAGGCGTGCGCAATGCGACGTAGCCGATCGAGTGGCCCTCGGATCGCAGCGGCACGACGAATCGGCCGTTCGGTCCTTTGCGCCACGCGTCGCTGGATGCGAGCAGCGCGAACGCATCGACCGCGCTGAGGCTCGGGTCGAGATCGCTGCCGTCGTCGGTGCGAGAATAGCGGGTGATGAAGCCGGCGCCCGCGCTATCGAGCTGGCAGACGCTCAGCTCGCAGTGGCCGATCTCGCGCCGAAGCGCTGCGTGGAGATGGGCGAAGAACTCATCGTGGCCGGCCGTCGAGGCGACGTTGATGAGCGATGCGAGCGGCGGCGGCTTGAAACGAGGCGACGACGCCGTCGGGGCCGGCTGCAGATGCTGGACTCGAGAAGGCAACGAGCGGTGTCCCCTCAGCGTGGCAAGACCTGCGAAGGTATAAGGAAGTTATCGGCAGAGGCTCAAGCCCCGGGCGTTATAGAGGCGGGTTGGAGGCCGTCCCTCGGGACGAGTGATGCATGGCCTCATCGACCAGCTCGACGATATGACGGACGCGCACGCCCCGCTCCGCAAGCGCCGAGGCGAGCTGCAGATGGCAACCCGGGTTCGTCACCGCGACCGTGTCGGCACCGGTATCGGCGATCTTCGCCAACTTCTCGTCGAGCACGCGCTGCGACATGTCCGGGTGCGTCAGCGAATAGACGCCGGCGGCGCCGCAACAGCGGTCCGCGTCGCGCATCTCGACGAACTCGACGCCCGGCAACGCCTTCAATAGTTCGCGCGGAGCACGGCGGACCTTCTGGCCGTGTGCGAGATGACAAGCGTCTTGATAGGTGACGCGACGAGCCGAAGGTTGTTGCGTCATCTGAACGCCGATCGAATCGAGATACTCGGTCGCGTCGACGGTCTTCGCGGCGAAGGCAGATGCGCGTTCGCCGAACGCAAGATCGCTCTCGAGCATGCGGCCGTACGCCTTCATGTGCGCGCCGCACCCGGCCGAGTCGACGACGATCGCGTCGATATCCGCACTCTCGAACGCTTCGATATTGCGGCGCGCCATCTCGCGCGCGCGCCGTTCCTCACCGGCATGCACGTTGAGCGCGCCGCAGCACCACTGGCCGGAAGGAACGACGACGTCGCAGCCGCTCGCTTGAAGCACGCGGACGAGCGCGGCGTTGACGCCGCCGAAAAGCGCGTCCATGACGCAGCCGGTGAAAAGCGCGACGCGAGCGCGTCGTTCGCCCTTCGCGTGAGAGAGCGGTGGCAATGGTCCGCCCCCGCCGGACGTTGGAACCGTCGCCATCGCAAGCGCACGACGTGCGCCACTAGATAAAGGAAGCGAACTGATCGCTCGTGCGACAGCCGGCAGGTGGCGCAGCGCTTTCGCCGGCGCCATCATCAGCGAGAAGAGCGCGCGCGATGGAAGCACATGTTCGAATGCGAACGCGCGAAATGCACGCCATCCGCTTCGATCGGGTGTGAGCGTTCCAGCCTCTTCGACTTCGTGGCGCCCGTATTCGAGAAGGTCGCCGAAGGGCACGCCCGACGGGCACGCTGTTTCACACGCGCGACAGCCGAGGCACGCGTAGAGATGCTCTGCCATGACGGCGTCAGGCTTCGTGCCGCCCGCCATGCGCTCGATGATCTCGACGCGTCCGCGCGGCGAGTCCGCTTCAAGCCGCCAGTCGCGATAGGTCGGACACGCTTGCTGACACAAGCCGCAGCGCGTACACGTGCCGATCCCGTGCGGGGGATGGTCGCTCATGCGCAGCTCACGCGCCGCTCATACGCCGCCAGGTAAGCGGCCCGGATCGAGCGTGCCGGCCGGATCGAGCGCGGCTTTGACCGCGCGGAACAGTCGAGTCGGCGCGCCCGGCGCTGTGACGTAAGCGGGCAATGTATTCGAATGAGAGTCCTGTGCCGCCGCTATCGATGGCGGACCGGACAAAATCGATGCACTCCATCCGGCGCGCATATACGCCCGAGTGAGATTTTCGACGCGCGGAAGCTCGCCGTTCGTGCCGATCGGCGCGACCAAGTCCGAGGCCGGGATATGCGCGTACACGATCCCCGAGCCGGGCTGCGCGCTGATCTCAGCCGTGGGCCATCTGTTGCGAGCGTCCGCGATCGCGGCCGGCGTGTCCGTCGGCAGTGACGTCGTCTTGACCACGACGAAACGCCCGGCGTCGTAGGGTGCGCCTCCCGTGAGCTCGCGGATATCGCTCCAGGCGCGCGGCGTCGCGGCATGATCGAGGACGCTGACGGCATCGGCGCCTGACGATTCGCACGCCTTCTTGAGGTCCGACACTTGGCGCGCGACCGATCGCTTGTTGCCGCCGCAGCGGACCAGGAGCAGCCACGAACCGGTCGATGCATGGGCGAGCAAAGCGCCGACGCGTCGGGCGCACGCGTCGTCGACGAGTACGATAGAGAGCGGGAACAGCATCGAAGCGGCGACCGCGCGGGCTATCGCGCACGCAGACACGGGGCTGCGAAAGCGGGCGACGACGATGTTCTCGGTTTCGGGCAGCGGCGCGACGCGCAACGTCGCCTCGACGATGACACCAAGCGTGCCGAACGATCCCGCCATCAATTTGTGCGCGTCGTAGCCGGCGACGCTCTTCACGACGCGTGCGCCGGTGCGCACGAGCACGCCATCGGGAGTTGCCAACTTCGCGCCGAGGATCTGTTCGCGCAACGGCCCGTAACGCAAGCGAAGCGCGCCGTGTGCGTTCGATGCGATAGTCCCGCCGACCGTTGACGTCGCGGCGAACGGCGCATCGCACGGCCAAAACTGTCCGTGCGCTCGCAATACCGATTCAAGTTTGACGAGCGGCGTGCCGCCGCCGACGGTGATGATGAGATCTTCGGCGGCGTGCTCCATCACATCATCGAGCGCCGAGGTGTCGAGAACGACGTCGACCGTGCGCGGCCGTGGAAGGCGATGCGACTTCGTGCCCGCGCCGCGGACGACGACGGTGGCGCCTTCGGCGGTCGCCGCGGCGAGTGCAAGCGCGGTCTCCTTGCCATCGCGCGGCAGCGCGACCGACTTCGGCGTCACGCCGGAGATCGGATAACGCTTGCAGTCGTCGGGCAGCACGCGTAACCGTTCGCCGAGCGCGTCGCGCAAGCTCATGTCGAACGGGATCGAGCGTAGGACTTTCGAGCGCTTCAAAACGGTTCGCCCGCGAGCGCGGCCGTTCGCTCGTCGAGCGCTCCGGACTGCGCCGTTCGAGCTGACTCGCCGCAGCGCCGGCCGGTCGGGAAGACCTTGCCGGGGTTGCAACGATCGTCGGGATTGAACGCGCTCTTCAGGCGTTCCATGAAACCCAGATCGTCCGGCGTGAACTGGAGGGGCATGCAGTCGCGCTTCTCGAGGCCGATGCCGTGTTCGCCTGAGATGCTCCCGCCGCGAGAGACGCACGCCTCGAGGATATCCGCGCCGGCGGCGAGCGCTCGATCGAGCTCGCCTTCCTTATCTTTGTCGAAGAGGATGAGCGGGTGCAGGTTGCCGTCGCCGGCGTGGAAGACGTTCGCGATCCGCAAACCGTGTTTGGTTCCCGCAGCGGTGACGTCGCGCAGCATCGCCGGCAGCTGCGAACGCGGGATGACGCCGTCCTGGACGTAGTAGTCCGGACTGATCCTCCCCATCGCGCCGAAGGCGCTCTTGCGGCCCTTCCATATGAGATCGCGCTGCTCGCCCTCTTGCGCGATGCGAACTTCTCTCGCTCCGTGCTCGCGACAGATCGAAGCGACTGCCTCGACGGTCTGATCGAGACCATCGCTCAATCCCTCGATGTCGATGAGCAAGAGCGCGGCCGCATCGACAGGCAAGCCCGCGCCGACGTGCGCTTCGACGGCCGAAGTCGCGAGCGCATCCATCATCTCGAGCGCGCCGGGCACGATGCCGCGCGCGATGATGGCGGACACCGCGGCCGTTGCATCATCGGTCGAATCGAAGACGCCGAGAAGCGTCTGTACGGATTCCGGCATCGGCGACAGCGCGAGCACGGCTTGCGTCGCGATGCCGAGAGTGCCCTCGGAGCCGATGAAGACGCCGACGAGGTCGTACCCCGGCGCGTCGATTGTCTTGCCACCAAGCCACTCGATGTCGCCATCGGGCGTGACGATCTTGATGCCCAACACATGCGCCGACGTCACGCCGTACGCGAGGCAATGAAGACCGCCGGAATTTTCGGCGATGTTACCGCCGATCGTGCACGCCGCCATGCTCGATGGATCGGGGACATAGCGGAGGCCGTGTGGTTTCGCGGCGGCGGAGACGTCCGCGTTGACGACGCCCGGCTCGACGATCGCGATCCGATTCGGCGCATCGATCTCCAAGATGCGGCGCAAACGAGCAGTCGATATCACAAGAGCATCTAGTGCCGCGATCGCGCCGCCCGACAACCCGGTCCCGGCCCCGCGCGGCACGAAGCGGACATCGCGCTCACGGCACGCGCGGACGACCGCTGCGATTTCTTCCGTCGATCCGGGAAGCACGACGCCGAGCGGCTGCGCGCGATCGACGCCTCCGTCGTATGCATACGCGCGGATCTCGTCCGGTGTCGTCAGCGCGTGACGACGCCCGACGATCGCTTCAAGTGCCGCGGCAAAGCGTCCGTCCATCGGCGCGAGTGCTTCGCCTGCAGCCTGCTCGGACCCCGGTCGCACTGTGACAAGGACGCCACGCCGGTTGAGCGAACTCGCGCCCGTCATGCCGGTTCAAATAGAACGCGTCGATTACACGCCACGAAAGGACGTCTACTATCCGGGCGAAGTGCTCTACGTGAGCCTCACGTTCGCCAAGCCGTTCGTCGGCGAATGCGAGATCGGGCTTGCCGCCGCGGGCGGTGAACTCGTTCGCCGAACGACGTGCCGCCAAAGCTCGACGCGCCTGTACGAGGGACAGGTTTACATCCACGACGATCAGGTCGG
>DASQJC010000215.1:0-4661 GCA_035631255.1 Candidatus Eremiobacteraceae bacterium
CAGCGCGCGGTGGATCATCACGGGCCGATGTTCTGCGCCGTCTTGACCGACGTACGTGAGGTCGAAGCGCTCGGGCAAGTTGAAATCGACCTGCACGGTCGACAGCTGCCAGTCGCGGCCGATCGCATCTCGCACCTTGATGTCGAGCTTCGGACCGTAGAATGCGCCGCCGCCCTCATCCATCTCATAAGGAAGGCCGGCGTTATCGCAGGCGGTCTTGATGGCGTCGGTCGCGCGGTCCCACGCGGCTTCATCGCCGATCGCCTTCTCCGGACGTGTCGCGACGAACATCTGGTAGTCGGTGAACTTGAAGGCGCGCAAAACGGTCAGAGCGGCGTCCGCCGTGCTTTCGAATTCGGCGACCAACTGTTCGGGAGTGCAGAAGAGGTGCGCGTCGTCTTGCGTGAAGCCGCGGGCGCGCATCAGCCCGTGCATCGTGCCCGAGCGCTCGTATCGATAACACGTGCCGAACTCGGCGAGCCGCAGCGGAAGATCTCGATACGATCGCTGCTGCGATCGGTAGATCATGATGTGCCCGGGGCAGTTCATCGGCTTCGCGCGATAGCGTTGCTCCTCGACGACCATCGGTCCGAACATGGTCTCGGAGTAATTCTGCAGGTGGCCAGATCGTTGGAACACTGCTTCGTGAACGATGTGCGGCGTGTAGACGGGCTCGTAGCCTCGCTTGCGCAGCTCGCCGCGGATGAAATCCTCGACGACGGCCCGGATGCGCCCCCCGTTCGGGTGCCAGAAGACGAGGCCAGGACCTGCTTCTTCCTCTATAGAGAAGAGGTCGAGCTCCTTGCCCAGCTTGCGATGGTCGCGCTTTGCCGCTTCTTCGAGCAGTGCCAGGTGGGCGTCTGCCTCGGCCTGCGTCGGAAACGCGGTGCCGTAGATCCGCTGGAGCATCGGATTGTGCTCGTCGCCGCGCCAGTAGGCGCCCGCGAGGCTCAAGAGCTTGAGGCCGCCGATCTCCTTGCTTGACTCGACGTGCCCCCCGCGGCACAGGTCGGTGAACGAACCGATGGTGTACATCGAGACGGGCTCGTCCGCGGGAATCGCGTCGAGCAGCTCGAGCTTGAACGGCTGGTTTCTGCCCCGATAATATTCGGCCGCCTCCTCGCGCGAGACGCGCTTTCCTTCCATATGAAGGTCCTGGGCGATGAGCTCGCGCATGCGCGCTTCGATCCGCGGCAAGTCTTCGGGCGTGAACGCCGGTTCCTTGAGAAAATCGTAGTAGAAACCGTCCTCGATCGACGGTCCGATAGCGAGCTTGACCTCCGGACCGAACAAGTCGATGACGGCGTGCGCGAGCAAGTGCGCGGCCGTGTGTCGGAGGTGGTCGAGGTCGACTTGGTTCAGGGCCATGCGCTCGCGATTCGCACCGGCGGCGGGCCACCCCTGGGGTTCGGGTGCGACGGAGGTCGGGGCGCGAGGCCCCGCAAAAGTTTCGGCTCCGCTATGTTCAGAACGGGGCGTACGGCCTTGCACCGCGGCTTTTCTATCGTCGAGGCGATGATCGCGCTCGGCCTCGTATTGCTCGCGCTCATCGGCCTTTTCGACATCATGCCGTTCACGTACAACGCCATCGGTGAGGACTCGATCCGCTCCGAAGCGGTGACGGCGGCGCACCGCTATCTCGACGACATCCGCGCCGATGTCGAAGCCGGTCAGCCATTGCCGTCGCCGACGATCGTGCCTTTGTCGGCTGGTTCTTCGATGGTCACGGGCCAGACGAGCGATTCGACGCCGACCGTCGCGCTTTCGCCGAGATGCACGCAGCCGAACGGTTCGTCGTCGCTCTTCGACTGCACGGTGACTGTCGTCGTGACGATCGACGGGGAGAGCCACACGCTTGCGCCCGTCGAGACGTACATCACGAGGCAACTGCCGTGAGCGCGCATCGCGGGATGACGATCGCCGAAACGCTCGTCGTTGCAGTCATCATCGGGCTCATGCTCTTCGCGATCGCGGGAGCCGTGCCGCCGCTCCTCTCTGCTCCAGCACGAGCGCAGGCGAAAACCGATTCGATTTCTCCGGGTTCGTCCGGTCTCTACGTCTTCGAGCGCGATCTGCGGGAAAGCGATCCGAACGCCATCTTCGCGTGCACCGGTTGGCCGGCGGTATGCGGATCCGGCTCGCAGGGAACGGGCGACTCCGCAGTCGTCGTCGCGACCGCTCTGGGCTCATCCGATCTCGGAGCGACGTTCGAGACGAGCCAAACTGCGGCCGCGCCGGCGTGGCAGGGTTTCATCGTCTACTGGCAGCGCGAGTCAGGAGGCGATATCTACCGGTCGTTCGAGGCGGCGTCGATCGCGCCGCATCTCTTCGATCCGAATCCACAAAATCGGGCAGACTTGGAGCAATTGGCGCTGATAGCAGAAGAATCGGCGGTGGCGGAGACGCAACCGCAAATCGCGATGCACGATATCGCAGAATTTTCCGCAGCAGTCAATCCGGCGACCGGTGTCACGTCGATACACGTGGTTGCCGCGGGCAAAGCCGGGTACGAGCAGAACAGCACGACTTTCGATGACGACGTCCTCGCCCATAACTAAGCGAGAGGTTAGCAGTTGAACGAGAAGCGGCACGAGCGGGGCATGACGATGATGATAGCGCTCATCGTCGTCGCCGTGCTGCTTTTCGTCGCCGTCGTGCTGCTCAGCAACGCGTTCGGCTCGGCAGCGACCGAGAATTCGATCCGTTCGAAACTCGCTGCCTTCAACGCGGCGGAAGCGGGCATCGACCAGGTCGTCGACCAGCTCGACCGGACGCATGGCGCTGCAAGCGCATGCGCGAACGGCGCCGACTCGGGCACGATGGGCACGCTCGCCGACGGCGGCTCGTACGAATGGTGCATCCAGTACAATGCGATCACCAAGGGGGCCGGGACTGTCCACGACCGCGCGAACGCCAAGAACGTCATCACCGTGCCGCTCAATACGATCTACGCGTGGTCGTCGGGAACGGGCCAGGGCGGCGGCCGAGGCGTCCTCATCGAGGCGCTAATCGCTCCGAGCAGTGGGATGACGCTGCCTACCGGCGCCGTCATCGCCGGCGGCGACATCTATCTACGCGGTGACGTCGGCATCTACGAGAGCGGCCCGGGCGCAGCCGACGCTGTCGTCCGTGCGAACGGCAACATCTACGAGAACGCGCCGCCGAAGGCGGTTCAGGGACCGACGTATGCAGCCGGCATCGACCAAGTCGACGGCGAGGGTGGCCAGTTCCCGAACTCACCTCCCATGCCCGTGCCTTCGCAATCGCAAGTGACCGCTGCGTCCGGCGACGCGAGCAAAGAAGCGACCGGGAGCGGCCAGACGATCCAGCCGCCCAAACATTGGGCGGACCTACCCGGCGATGTCTTCATCAACGGCGACCTCGATCTGACATCGGGAACGATCGTGCTCGACAAGGGGAAGTCGGTCTTCATCGACGGCAACGTCTGCATACAAGACGGCGCCAAGCTCGTGAACGACGGCGCGAATATTTGGGTGAGCGGAGTTTTCTCGACAGTCGGAACGACGGACGGGTACTCCGTGCGCTCGCAGGGCGGCACACTCGTCGTGCTCGGCGCCGACTCGTCGCCGCAATGCACGAACTCATTCGGTAATTACGCGTTGCAGCTCGACCCCATCGCGAACGAAGACGTCGGGCTCGTCTACGCGCCTAACGGGTCGATCGACCTCGCCGGCACCGGCATCGTCGTCGGCGCGCTCGATGCCGGCAACCAAGTCTACCTCGACAGCAGCAACGGCGGCGGGATCAAGATCGACAAGAAGATCACGCCGAAACTGCCGACGTACGACTTCAAGATCGTCTCGTATATGGAATACTGACGAAATTCGCGCGACGTCGTAACCAAGGAGCGGTCGAGCTTTAGCTCGACCGCCGCGGTCTTACCAACGCGAGCTTGTCGGCGGTCGAGATGAATCTCGACCGCTCCTTATTTCGGATGCGAAGGTCGCTCGCTGATTGCATAGAAGCGTCGGCACGATGAAAAGCTCACCGGAAACACGGCGGGCTCGCCGCCGTTGGTACTGGTTGCTGGTCGTGCCGTATCTGGCATTGCTGATCCCCCAGGTCTATACGTCGGGTGGGCCGTCGCTTTTCGGGATCCCGTTCTTCTATTGGTATCAGATGTCGGGCAGCGTGACCGCGGCGGTCATCACTGGCATCGTGTATCTCGCGACGCGCGAGGGTGACGGCTGATGGATCTCACCGCCCTCGCCGTCTTCGTCGTCCTCTTCGCGTTCGTCACGATCCTCGGGTTCGTCGCTGCACGCTGGCAAGCCGGCGATCTCGAGGTGTTGCACGAATGGGCGCTCGCCGGCCGCCGTTTCGGAACGCTCGTCACGTGGTTCGTGCTCGGGGGCGACACGTACACGGCCTACACGTTCGTCGCACTCCCCGCGCTCGTGTTCGGCGTCGGCGCACCGGCGTTCTTCGCGCTGCCTTACACGGCCATCGTCTTCCCGCTGCTCTTCGTCGTCGGCCCACGCTTTTGGACGATCGCGCGAAACCGCCACTACATCACCTTCGGCGACTTCGTCCGCGATCGCTACGATAGTCGTGCGCTCGAGCTCGCCGTCGCCTGGACCGGAATCGTCGCGACGATGCTCTACATCGCGCTGCAGCTCGTCGGCTTGCAGGTCGTGATC
>DASQJC010000216.1:0-7146 GCA_035631255.1 Candidatus Eremiobacteraceae bacterium
CGGTTCGTCACGACCGCCGAGCTCGCGGCGCCGCGCGGCGCCGACCCTTCGCGGATGCTCGAAGGCGCGAGAATGCTCGCCGCCGCAGGCGCGGATGCGCTCCACATCGCCGACAACGCGAGCTCGCGTCCGGCGATGTCCGGTGCTACCGCTGCATATCTCGTGACGCGTGAGACGAAACTGGCGAGCGTTCTCCACGTCTCATGCCGCGACCGGAACCTCGTCGGGTTGCAGAGCGATCTTATCGGCGCAGCGGCTCTCGGCGTCACGGCGATCGTCGCGCTCACCGGCGATCCGAGCAACGTCGGCGATTTCCCCAAAGCGACGTCGGTCTTCGACGTCACCGCGCTCGGCCTGACGAAGATCTTGAAGATGCTCAACGGCGGCCTCGATCATGCGGGAACGCCGATCGGCTCTCCCACGCGATTTCGAATCGGCGCGGCGGTAAACGCCATGCCGCGCGACCTCGACGGCGAACACTCGCGGCTCATCGAAAAGATCGACGCCGGAGCGGATTTCGCGCTCACGCAACCGGTATTCGAATCGAGCGCGCTCGCGCCGTTTCTCGAGCGCGCGACCGAGGCCGGCATCCCGCTCATCGTCGGCCTCTTGCCGCTGCGCGGGTACGCGCACGCAGAGTATCTCCACAACGAGATACCGGGCATGCAGATCCCTGAGGCGATTCGCGAACGGCTGCGGACAGCCAAAGATGAAGCGGCCGAGGGCATCGCGATCGCACGCGAACTCATGGAAGAGATGACCCAGACGCGCGGCGTCTCAGGCGTTTATGTCGTCTCGCTCGAACGTTATGAAGCGGCGGCGGAGGTCATAGCGAGCGCGCGTCGCGCGTCGCGCGCTACTTCTCTTTCTTGAACGGCTTTCCGAAGACTTCGTCGTCGGTGAGCGGCCGATAGTTCTTTCGGATCCCCGGGTAGTGGTCTTCGCTCGCAAGCTCCATCGCTTCTTCCATGATGGAGCGCTTCGGTTCCGGCGGCGGCGGCGGTCGCAGCGAGTCGGGCGCGAGCGATCCGACAAGGAGCAAGAGCGCTGCGCCGTCGACGGCAAGCTCGACCGTGCCGACGAGTCTCGCGGTGATATCGAGGACGCGACCGCTCGCGTCGATATTTCCGACGACTTGATGCTGCGCATCGTAGACGCGGCCGTCGGCGTCGACTCGGCCGAGCCATTCGACGCCCGCTTCGCCGGCGAACACGTCCGTATCGGAGCGGACGAGTCCGACGGTCGCGCTCGGTTCAAACCCGAGCGTGACGCGACCCGAGGAATCGACGCGCGCCGCGATATTGCCGTCGGCGCCGAAGATGTTCCTCACTGCGCGCGCTCTCGCAGCGTCTGGTCGCGCGCGTCGAGGACCGCGTTGACGAGCTTGTCGGCGTGCTTGTTCGATGCGCGGCTCACGTGTTCGACGGATTGCGATTCGAAACGTCCGAGCAGGCGGCGCACCTCGGCGTGGAGCGGCACCATCTTCGCATCCTTCACCCGGTAAAGCCCCGCGATCTGCTTCACGACGAGCTCGCTGTCCATCTTGACGGCGACGCGCGCGCACCCGAGTTCGAGGGCGCGCCGAAGCGTGAGGATGAGCGCCTTGTATTCGGCGACGTTGTTCGTCGTCTCGCCGAGGTAGTCCGTCACTTCGGCGAGGACCTCGCCGCGCGCGTCGATGATGACACCTGCGGCAGCCGCCGGGCCGGGATTACCACGCGCGCCGCCATCCGTGTATATGCTACACGAGGCCGCGTGTGTGTCGGCGCCTTTCCCATCGAGCGTCATCGGCGCGTTGGTGTTGACGCGAATCGCTTCCGAATCCTGGAGGCCCGGCCTCGTGAGCCCCCGAGCGACGAAATCGATGCAGCCGACGTTGTACCCCTTGTAGGCACAGCGCTGCGATGTCGCATCGGCGGCGCCGTGTCCCGGTGGTTTGCAAGGGCGAGGCGCGACGCGGGTCGTAAAACGACTGAAATCCGCACAGGACAGAGGAAACACGTGAGCACGAAACCCCGGCCGATCGTGGCCGCCATGGCCGCCGGCGCGATTATCGCAGCCGCCTTATTGACGACCCATTTCGGCGATACGACGACCGCCGTCGCAGCAGCGTCTACGCCGGAGCCGTCGCCGACCACCGCCCCGACGCCGTATATGCCTCTTGAAGAAATCCCGAATGGCAGTTGGGATGTGATCGAGCAGGGCTACGCGAGCATCCAATACTCGCACATGGTGCTGCGCGAAGTCGGAAACACAGTCTCCGGCACATGGTACGTCGACGGGAAGACGGTGTACACGCTCGACGGATCACGTGATGGCTCGCACCTCACGCTGTCGATCAAGTCGGGCGCGAAACCCGACGCGACGGTCCTCGGCAAGATGGAAGCCGACATCGACGGCATCGCTGACATGGTCGGGCTCATCACGATGGGCACGAATCAGATCGCGTTCCAAGGCGCCCAACATGGACGCGTGCCGCCGCCGGTCGACGCGGGGACGCCGGCACCGGAAGAGTCGCCCTACTAGACAAGGCGGCCTCGGCCCGGCGAACCGCTAGTGTCTCGTCTCGCTTCGGCGGAACAGGTCGTTCGGCTCGAGGTAGATCTGCTCGTCCGCGTAGTCGAAGATGACCGTGAAATAGCGTAAGAAATCGTAGCCGATCAAGCCGTCGAAATCTTCGGATTGCTGGACGACGTTGTCCGGCATCGTGTAGACTACCCAGTCTTCGAACCGGACCCCGCCGATCTGGAAGACGCCGACTTCGGTCGGTCGTAGACGCGTCTCGCCGCCGATGCCTTCGGAATACATGATCGGTTCGTAGTCGCTGATGCTCGCACCACCGCCCTTGTCGGCGACGTCATGCGGATGCTCCGCGACGAAACCCGGGAAGATGTACCCGAGGTCGGCGCCCGTGTCGATGATGAAGTGATCGCCGAACGCCTGGCCGATCTGGGCGGCGACGACAGGAATCCGGTCGTCGAGCGCGGCCGGGATGACGAACGCTTGCGGCGTCGGCACGTACTGTCGCGGTGTGAGTGCCGTGACGGTCTTGTTGTCGTAGTCGACGCTCAGTTCCGAACCGGCGATGAAGTCGTAGCCGAGGAGGCCGACGAGTTCGGTTCCCTCAGCAGGCTGTTCGGTGTACGGCAATATGGTAACGGCGACGTTATGCATCTTGAGATCGCCGACGTCCGCCTCGGGGATGACGGACTCCGATGAATTGAACTTGCCCGCCGCATCTTCGACCGCTTTGCCGTACTGCGTCAAGCCCATCTTCTGAGCGGCTGCCCAATCGACGTTGATGTCGCTCGACCCCGAGTCGAGCAGAAAGTCGTAACCCTTGCCGCCGATCGTGAGCGTGACCGTGATCCTGCCGTCGAGGATCCGTGCCGGCAGTTTGACGCTCGTCTCGCCGGCTGGAAATTCGACGAACGTCCGGCTCGATGGTTCAGCGACCATGGATTGGTCGATCTGCGGTTTGAACTGCAGACCGGTGATGTGCCAATCCTCGTCGTTCGTCGCATCACCATCGGAGTAGTGGCCCGTCCACGCTTCGGTGCGTCCGTTGCGGGTCTTGAAGTCGGTGTACGTGTTGATCACACGTGAATCCGGAAAGACTTGCTCGGTGCGGTCGATGAGGCCGGTCGTCTTGTCGAAAAACACCCACTCTTTGCGGCCGTCCGGCGGGTTGACTTCGACGACGTACGCAGCGACCGGGGTCGTCACTTCGCCGAGCAGCTTGACGCCGTTGTCGGGATGCGTCAGCGCGTCGACGAGAGCCCGCTCATCGGCTGCGCCGCGCTGGTGCACTCCCTGGACCTGCACGACTTGACCGTTTTCGTCTTCCGACCACGTGGTTTGGCCATCGTAGCCTTCGCTCGTGGTGAATGGGCCGAGTGTCGTCGTCGAAACATACGCGCCTCGATACGAGACGGAATGGTACGTGCCGGTCAATCCGTTCGTGCTGATCGCGTCATCTTCGATGACGGCGGCGTTCGGGTCGACCGCTTTTCCTTCTGCTTTGTCGTTCGCAGCGAGCACTTGCTGCAACGTCGCAGTCGTCGGGACTATACCCGGCGGCGGATTTTGATCGACGCCCTTTGCTCGCGCTTGTGTCTGCGGCAATGCACAGATGACGACGATAATGGCGACCGCAACGACGCGAGCGGCACGTGTCAACATAGCGACACCTACCTCTCCGAGGGATTCGCCTCGTCTTCAGGAGTTAGCCGGGGAAGGGAGCGCCCCCTGGGCCGTGCGGTTGCGGCTGCGGTAGTACCAATAGACGGGCAGACCTAGCAGCAAGATGATGAGGCCGCCGAGCGCCTCGAGCGGGCTCGTGCGCACTGTGTTGACGACGAGCCAGATGATGGTCGCCAGATATGCCAGAGGCACGAGGGGGTACAGCGGTGTCCGATACGGCCGCTCTGCCGCCGGCATCTTGCGCCTCAATATGAAGATCGAAGCAGAGCCGAACACGTCGAGAGTAAGATCGACGAAGATGACGAGTGTCGTCAGCTGGTCGAACGTGCCGGAAACCGTCAATAAGCAGGCCCAAATCGCGAGCAAGACGATGCTCGTGACCGGTGTCCGCGTTTTCGGATCGACCTTCGCAAGCGCTTCGGGGAACTGGTCGTCGCGCGCCATCGCGAACGGAATCCGGGAGCCCGTCAAGATGCCGCCGTTGAGCGTGCCGAGCGCCGAGACGACGAAGAGCAACGACAGGAACGCCGCGCCGAGCGGTCCGAGGAATGCCGCGGCTACGCGCTCGGCGACGGGCGCCGCGTTCGGGAATTGCGTCGAGTTCGCTGTGGCGATCTGGCTGAACGGCAGGACGTACGCGTAGGCGGCGTTCGTGACGAGATACGTGACCATGATGATAAGGATGCCGCCGATGAGACCGAGTGGCAGGTTGCGCCCAGGCCTTCGAACCTCGCCGGCTGCGATCCCGAGATCGCCCCAGCCGGAATACGCCCAAAGCGCGGCGATCATCGCTGCGCCGAACGCGGCTACGCTCGGAGCGTGACCGCTCGTCGTCGGCGCGAAGACGTTCGACAGCGACCCGCCCTTTGCGACCGTGAACGCGCCGATGACGAGGAACGCGATGCCGACGAGTTTCGCACCGGTGAGAATTGTCTGCGTCAGGCCGCCCGCGGCGACACCGATCGTGTTGATGTACGACAGGATGACGATCACCGCGATCGCTTCGAGCTGCTGCGATCCGAACTGCCATGCGATCGTCTCGCCGAACAGATGTACCGGGTGTTCGAACCAGACGACCTTGACAGGGATGAGCGCGTTGAGGAAGATGACGATGCCGATCGCGACCGCAGCGTTGCTCGCGCCCTTCGTCGAGAGCAGCTCTTTCCAACCGAAAAGAAACGCCGGCAACTTCCCGTACGCCTCCCGCAAGTAGACGTACGGGCCGCCGGCATGCGGAAGCATCGCGCCAAGTTCTGCGTAGGTGAGCGCACCGGCGATCGACAGCAGACCAGCCGCCGCCCATGCCGTAAGCACCCAGCCGGATGAACCGAGCAGCTGCGACATCACCGCGGACTTGAGGAAGATCCCGGTGCCGATGACCGTGCCGACGACGATCGAAATCGCGCCGGTCGGGTTCAGCTCTCGCTTGAGCGGCTCGCCGCTGTTAGCCATTGGCGCCGCATTCTTGCGCTCATATGAGCCGACCTTGCGCGTTGCAGGGGTAAACTTGTCCCCACCGACTCCGCCCGAAGAGCAAGTGAGGGGTCGTTCCACGTCTTCCTCTTTTTCAGTTATTCTTCACCGCGAAAGGGTAGGTTTTGTTCCATCCCTCCTGTCCTCTCATGGAGTAGTCGTAGATGATGATAAGGCACACGCACCGCGTGCTTGTGGCGATTGCTTTAGTGACTGCATTCTGTTGCATGTCGCGAGCCGCAAGCGCGAGTCCATTCCCTCTCGCACAAGGAATCGGCGACCTTTCCGGCCGGATCGGGCTTGTCGGCTCCACCGTTCCGGGAGACGGCGACGTCAATCCATATGGAACAGTTGTCGTACCGGCATCGATGGGCGATCTCGTGCGAGACGACGTTCTCATTAGCAACTTCAACAACAGGCAGAACCTGCAAGGCACGGGCACTACGATCGTCGAGCTTTCACCGCGCGGCGCCATGCACGTCTTCGCGCACATCGATGCAAGTAAACTGCCTGGCGCATGTCCGGGCGGCGTCGGTCTGACGACGGCGCTCGCCGTGACGAGCACCGGCTGGGTTTTCGTCGGCAGCTTGCCGACGACGAACGGCATGTCCGGCACGGCGAAGGCCGGCTGCATTCTCGTTCTCAATCGGAACGGCCAGGTCGTCGAGACGTTCTCGGGCGCGCCGATCAATGGTCCGTGGGATATGACGAGTGACGAGCAAGGTCAGCACGTCGCGCTCTTCGTCACGAACGTCCTCAACGGGACGTTGGCCGGGCACGGTAACGTCGTCAATCACGGCACCATCGTGCGCATCGATCTCAACGTCTCGACCGGCATGATGCCGAAGGTGACGGGCATGACGGTCATCGGATCGGGATTCTCGGAGCGCACGGATCCGGCGGCACTCGTCATCGGCCCGACCGGCGTCGGCCTGACGCCGAACCACGACGCGCTTTTCGTCAACGATAGTCTCAACAATCGCATCGCCGCGATCATGAACCCGATGACGCGCATGGGCTCCGCCGGAACGGGCCAGACCGTGACGATGGGCGGCGCGCTCAACGATCCGCTAGGACTGACGGTGACGGCTGCGGGCGATATTCTGACGGTTAACGGCGACGATGGCTTCCTCGTCCGCACGACGGAGCAGGGTAAACAGGTCGGAAAGTTGCTGCTCGACAACAGCGGCAGCCCGCCTGGATCCGGCGCGCTGTTCGGGCTCGCATTGAAACCGGACGACGGCGGCGGACTCTACTTCGTCGACGACGCTACTAATACGCTCATGCTGCTACGGCCGTAATATTCGACGTCCAGCTTGGGTCAAGGATAACGACCGCCGCGAAATGCGGCGGTCTTTTCGTTCGACCCCGCGGCCTCTCCCGGCGACGGGAAGTTCAGCTCCGGAAGCCACACCGGTCAGGCCAGCGAGGCCAGTATTGATCCTCGCCGGCTGTCGCACGGGCGATCAT
>DASQJC010000217.1:0-5851 GCA_035631255.1 Candidatus Eremiobacteraceae bacterium
GCGTATCAAGATACGACGTATCGCTGTGCTGGTCTGAACATCCGCAAGCTCGCGTTCCTTCCGGTGCGCGACGACCTGCTCCAGATCATGCACATGCCGATCGCGTTCGAGAACCCGACCGACAAACCGATCATCGCCACCGTCGTCTGCGACGCCCACTTCCCTGCTTTCGTCTGGCCGGGCATGTACAAAGTCCCCGAGATGGCGCAGCGGAACAAGCGCGTCGCGCATCGCGAGATCGACGGCGTCATCGTCAGCGCGACCGTCGGCAACGACAAAGAAGTGCGCGTCTTCGGGGCCGACGCCGAACCTGCGTCGACGAATCTCACCGATCGCGGCTTCCAGCGGTCGTATCGGGTCGATGTGCCCGCGCGCGGCAAGTCGATGCTCGAGATCTCGATGTCGTTCAGCCATCGCGGCCACGACGACGCGGTCAAGACGTATCGGCTCGCGCCCCGCGCCGCGGAGGCCCTTTCGCAGACCGAGGCGGCGTACGAGCGCGTCCACCGCAACGGCGTCGTCAGAACACCCGAGGCGACGATCAACCGCGGCTTCGACTGGGCGAAGATCAACACGGTACGTGTCGAACATCGCTTTCCATCGGGTTTCGGGTTCACGAACGATCCGTCGCAGGACATCGTCGTCACACGCGACGTCGCGTGGTTCGTCACCGGCTCCGACTACATCACGCCCGATTTCTCGCGCGGCATGCTCGATCTCGTGGCGGCGTTCGGCATCGAACCCGGCGGCAAGATCACAGAGTTTATCAACGCGTGCGCCGACCCGCCGACGCGATCCGACTACGATCTCAACATCAACGACGACACGCCGCTCATCATCGGTGCCGTCCACCACCACTTCGCCGTGACGCGCGACCGATCGGCGCTCGACCGCGCGTGGCCGATGACGCGCAACGCGCTCGAGTGGATCCTCGCGCAGATGATCGACGGGCTCGTCTTCGCCGACTCGCGCGAATCAAACGTCTGGGGCATCTCGGGTTGGCGCAACATCATCCCGCAAGGCCAGATCTCCGGCTGGGTCACGGAGATCAACGCCGAGTGCGCGTACGCGCTGCGCTTGGGCGCGCAGCTCGCGCGGCTCATGGGCGCCGAAGCCGACGCCGAGCGCTACGCGCAAGCATCCGACGCGCTCAAAGACGCGATCAACACGAAGCTCGTGAGCGAGAAGACCGGGCTCTATCTGCTCAACATCGATCCCGAAGGCGAGAAGCATCACGACCTCACGGGCGATCAGATCTTCCCGGTGCTGTTCGGCGTCGCCGATGATCAGCATCGGCGCAAAGTGCTCGACCTGCTCTATACGCCGGAATTCTGGACTCAGTTCGGCGTACGCACCGTCGGCAAGCACCAGGATGAATACGATCCCGACTACGGCATCCAACTGCTCGGCGGAGTCTGGCCGAACCTGACCGCATGGGTCGGCTTCGGCGGTCGCTACTATTCACCGCGACGCCTCGCTTCTGCGCTGCGCAACATCTGGCGCATCAGCGAAGTCGACAATCCGCGCGCGTACTACAACGTCGTGCCGGGCCTCTTCCCCGAGCGACTCTCGGGCGATTCGTTCAAGAGCCGCGGCATGGCCATGAGCCCGTGGATGCCACCGACGTATCTATGGACGGTCTACGAAGGATTGCTCGGCTTCGAGCCGACCATCGAGGGGCTTCGCATCAACCCGCACGTGCCACCTGATTGGTCGTGGGTCGGCGCGCGCGACGTGCCGATCATGGGCGGCCGGCTTTCGATGTTCTATCACCGCCGCCGCCTCCACGTGAACATGGCTGTGATGTCGCGCAGCAAGATCGATGTGTACGACGAAGATGTCAGCCGCTTCATCGAATGCGATGCCCCGTTCTCAGTGGCGCTGCGTCAAGGAAAGCGCGCCGCGATCTTCATCGGCACCGCGGCCGCCGGCTCGTTCACCGTGAAGATCATGCCGCCGCTGACATCGAGCGAAGAGACGCATCGCATAAACTTGCCTGAGGGCGGGAGCAAAGCGCTCTCGTTGCGGATCGCGGGCAGAGCTTCGATCGAGGAACTTGCAGCGCGCTAGCGCTGGATACCAAGACGATCTGACGTGCAGCTCGTAAGAGTGGAGACGCTACGCAGCCGACCTTTGTCGTTTAAGGTCCCAACGGCTATCGCCCCGCCGGGTAATGCCTGAATGCCAGTCAGGCTCGCACTCAACAAAGTCGGCCAATGGATCCAGGCAGTGCCATCCCAACTGATCAGGATTCCGTGGTCGCCAGCGGCCCATACGTCGTTGGGGGCTATAGCCGATACGGCATTCATGGCATCGCCGGTTTTCCTCGGATCGAGCGCCACCGACCACTTGGTCCCGTCGAAGTGTTCGATCAAATAACCGGCGGCCCAGACATCGTTAGGCGCAAATGCCGATACGGCATTGAACCTATCGTGCGCATTGACGGACGCCTGTGTACTCCACGACGAGCCGTTCCAGCTCATGATCGAATATCGCGTGCCATACCCGAAATCGATCCCCACTGCCCACGCGCTCCCGCCGGGAGCGGTCGTCACACCGAACATCGTCGGGAAAAACTTCCGCCGGGGCACGCCGATGATCTCCCACTTCCTTCCGTTCCAATGCTCCGCGAATATGTCGGACTGAGACCCGCGGATACCGAGGCTCGGCACGTATCCGACGGCCCAAACGTCGCTTGGGTCGGTCGGGTCGATCGAGACGCCGATCACGAAGCTCTCTGAAGACTCCTCCCTTACCGGGGGCATCGGCACCTCGGACCAGGCCGAGCCATTCCAATGAAGCGCTAGTGGCCGTACGGAGTCATCGCAGTTGCAGTTGCCTCGCATGCGGCCGACCGCCCACGCATCGCTCGAACTGTCTGCGCTGACGGAATATAGCGCATCGACCGGATATTTTGGATTGTTGGGACTCGGCACGATCGTCCAATTGTTTCCGTCGAAATGCTCGATGAGCGTCTGATCGATGCCGTCATGTTTGAACCAGCCCACAGCCCATAGGTCCGTGGCGCTCGTTCCAGAGATCGCCGCGAGGTCGTTATCGCCGAAGCCCATCCGTGGTGGGTACACGATCTGAGTCGAGCATTGTGCCAGAGCTGTCTGGAAATAGCCCAAGACGATTGCGGCCGTTGACACTAAGGAAAAAAGCCGTCGCAGCCTCATAGTCGCCACCTCACCGAATCGAGGGGGTAAGGTTCAACAACGACTGAGCGCATTCCCTACAGCGTAGCTCCCTCGTGGTTTGGACGACGCATATGAGGCGGTCGACGATAAACGTCGACCGCTCCACGATCCGTTGGTTGCGAAATCGACGTTACGACGTGTAGTTGGCGGCGGCGGCGATCATCATGGTCGCGTGGTCGTACGAGAGCGTGCTCTCCGCGCCTTGATTCTTGTTCAACTCGCCGCGCAAGACCCCATCGCAGCAGCCGCCGGTCTCGGCGTTCGCAACCGCCAAGCCTTCCGTGTTATTCCCGTGGAACCACTCGTACGTCGTCCGCGCGCGATCGAGATACTGCGCGTCGCCAGTGAGCTTGTACGCGCCGTGCCACAAGTCGATCATGCCGCACGCTTCGATCGGCTGCTGGTCGTAGATGGGCCGGTGGCCGCCCTTACGATACCAACCGTCGTTGCCGACCGGCACGAACATCGTTTCGGACTGCGTCACCGATGCGAGAAATTCGAACGCCGCCATGCCCGCTTTCTCAAACTTCTTGTCGCCGGTCGCGATCGCCGATCGGATCAAAGATTCCGGCAACCTCGCGTTGCCCCACGTCAGCGTGTCCGACCACCACGGCCAATCGGTCGTCGCGTTCGCGCGATGCACCGCGAGCAGCGAATCGGCGACGTTAAGGAAAACTTCTTTGAGGCGTCCGCGGAGCGGCGACGGCAGCGCGGGAGCGGCGGGCGCGAGCGGCCAGGCGGCTTCCGGCGCCAGCGCCGCGCTCATGCCGAGCAGCGCGTATGCGCGCGCATGGATGACGCGCAGCTCTTCGATGATCGGCAGCGTGCGCTCGAGCAAGCCGATCGCCGCATCTCGCCATTCGGGCACAGTCGAGCATCGCGTCGCCGTACCCACGACCCAAATCGTGCGGCCGATCGAATCTTCAGAGCCGACGACATCGAGATGATGGCCGTCTTTGTCGGCCATGTTGTGGAACCAGCCGTCGTCGCGTTGCGCCCCGACGACGAATGCGAGCGCGCGATCGCCGATCTCGCGCGTGAACGCCGGCGCGTCGGATCGGGCCAGCGCCTGGATCGCGACGAGCCATGCCCGGATATTGTCATCGAGGCACGTGCCAGATTGCAGATCCGGAGAATCGCCTCTGCCGAATTGAACAATTCCCGCCGGTATCATGAGCCGGCGGAGATGTTCAAGGCGGACGCGCGCCGATGCGGCGACGACCGTCGGCGTCATGCGCCGAGGCTAGCCGCCGTTATATCGAGACCTGCGAGCAGCGAATCGGCGAACGCTTCGCGATAGCCGGCTGCGATGCGCGGCCACGTCATGCGTCGTCCGAAGCGGTAGGCCGCTGACTCGAGCGAAACGCGCAGGGCCGGATTGCGGAGCACGTCGTCGATGGCGGTCGCGAGCGCACGTGGATCGCGGAACGGCACCGTGATGCCGCGTCCCTCCGCGAGCAGCTCCTTCGCGTATAAGTACTCGGTCGCGATGACCGCACGCCCGCATGCCACAGCATACGATAGTGTGCCGCTCACCGACTGGTGCGGGTCGAGCGACGGCGACACGTAGACATCGGTCGCGAGCAGCGCGGCGACGACTTCATCGTCGGTCATGTAGCGGTTGACGAACGACACGCGATCGATGACGCCGAGCGCTTGCGCGCGTTCGAGCAAGCCGGTGCGATAGCGTTCGCCTTCATGTCGCTTGACGGACGGATGCGTCTGGCCCCACAGCACGTACCTCACGTCAGGGTGCCGATCGACGATCGCCGGCATCGCATCGATGATCGTCTCGATGCCTTTACCTCGGCTGAGCAGTCCGAACGTCGAGAGCACGGTGTCGTTTTCGAGGCCGAACGGCCGCTTCAAACGCGGTCCGCGGACGGGCGCGACGTCCGGCACGCCGTGCATGACGACGCAGACCTTCGACGGACGGATGCCGTAGCGCGCCGTTAGAATCGTCTTGCTCGCTTCCGTGAGCACCATGACGCGATCGGCGCGATGGCACAACTCGCGGGTGACGCGATGCGTCGTCTCGTCAGGATCAGGCAGCGTCGTGTGGAGCGTCAAGACGACCGGCCGATGGAGATCGCGCAAGAAGGCAAGCAAAAATGCCCCTCGTTCGCCGCCGAAAAGGCCGTACTCATGTTGGACGTTGACGACGTCTGCCGAGCTGGCGTTCGCCAACCTTGCCGCACGCGAGTACGATTCCAGATCGTCGCGATCGATCGTGCCGACGACGCACGCGGGGTAGCGGTAGCGTTCGCCTGGCTCGTTGATCGCGATGACTTCGCTGACGAGACCGCTCATGTCGTCGTACGCGCCGCGCACGTCTTCCATGAACGTCGCGATGCCGCACTCGCGCGGCGGATACGAGCCGAGGAACAGCACGCGCGGATGGGCGCTGCTGGCCTCAGCACTGCGTATAGCTATATCGTCGTATGGGCGTACGATCATGCGATCTCCATTAAATATGTATCAGGGCGACTAGCACTCTTATACCCACGAAGCCGGCGTCCCAATACGCCGGGTTCGGAACGGGACGAGTTGCGGAACGGCGAGTGAATTGTGCGGAACGGAAACCGGAGTTGTGCGGAACGCTTAGCGCGCGGCGGCCGGGACTTGTTTCCCGTTGCGCCGGCCGTTGAGCG
>DASQJC010000218.1:0-8448 GCA_035631255.1 Candidatus Eremiobacteraceae bacterium
CCACATCACGGGCAACGAGATCGAAGTCCGGCCAGGCGACCGGATCATCGCGCACAATTCGCACCTTTACCTCGGCAAGTATCTCGTCGCCGCGCTCGGCATCCTCGTCATCCCGCTGTCGAAAGCGTCAGCGCAGCATCCGGAAGCGCTCGCGCCGCGCGTCGGCTACAACTCAACCGTCGGCTGGTTCGTCAAGACGTACATCAACTTCTATCGCAGCCCATACTACTACGGCACGTACCACGTCGACTGGTACCAGAAAGTCGGCATCGGGCTCGGTGCGGATCTCTACCTCTACCGTCAGGATGGCCGGGGATCGGCGACGATCTCGCTCTACAATTTGCGCAGCAACGCGACGCAGCTGCTCCTCACCGGGCAGAAGAACACGTTCCAGGGGAGCGTCGCGGCGCAAGAACCGCTCGGCGCGCATCTCACGTCGACCGTCAACTTCTCGTATTCCGGCCAGTCGTTCGTCACCGGCAACATCCCGCCGCAGACCCAGGCGAACGTATCGATCGCGCACCTCGGAGCGCGGACGCAGACGAATTACGGCCTGACGCTCCAGAACAGCGGCGGCAACTCATCGCTCGGGCTGCTCTTCAGCCACACGATCCAGTTCTCCGAATTTCTCAGCCAGCAGTTCAACATCTCGGTGGACAACACGCACGTCGTCGGCTCGTCGTTCTCGCATTCGGTGAACCTCGACACGGACACGCACTTCAGCGGCCGCGCGCTCGACGGCGACCTCACCGTTCAGACGAGTCATGGTTATCAATATGCGGATCTCGGCGGCACCCGAACAGATCTTCTCGCGTTCCAGAAGGTGCCCGAGCTGACGCTCAACGCGCATCCATTCGAGATCGATCAGCGCATCCCGGTCGACATCACGCTCATCGGCGGCGTCTACGACGACCCGTTCGAGACGTTCGGACTCACCACACAACATGTCGAAACGTCGCGGCTCGAAGCCGGCGTCCAGCTCGGCGACGCGCTGTTCCGCATCGGCGGCAATACCGACTTCACCGCATCGGCGACGCTCCGCCAAGACGCGTACGGCACCGGCGACTTGCGCGGCTTGTTCGGCGACGACTTCTCGGTCCACACGCTTTACGGCAACCACGCCGATACGACGTTCGGCTACGCCGTCAACAGCATCCGAGGCTTCACGCCGCTCGAATCGTTCGACGGAGACGTCTCGTCGAACTTATACTCCGAATCGCTCGACATCTACAACGGCAGCTTCTACCGGTTCACCGCGTCGTCGACGTACGACGTGCTCCAGCATTTCCAGGGTTCGATCGCCTATCAGCTGACGGCGATTCCCGGACCGTACGCCGCGCTGACGCTCGGCACGTCATTCGATCCGCATGGCACGGGCTACGGACCGATGAGCATCCAGCTGCAAACGCCGGTGGGCAAGTACGACTACTTCCAGATGCTGGCCAACTACGATTTCAAGATGCACGGTTTGCAAGGCCAGGATTATTATCTGACCCACAACGTCAACAACTGTTATCTCGTGCGCGTGTCGTATCTGCAGCCGCTGCACGAAGTCGATCTGAGCTTGAGCCTGCTCGCGTTTCCGGGTGAAGGCGTCACGTTCGGCTTCACCAATCAAGGCGGGTCGCTGCTGCCGCAGAGCTTCGGCTCGCAGGAGTAGCGTGGTCGAGGGTTCGCCGTCAGGCGCTCGGACTTGGACTCGGGCTCGGACTTGGACTTGGTGCCGGGCTGCCGGCAGAACCGGGAATCGTCACTTGGACGAGGCCGCCGGTGATGTCGAGATCTTGATTGGTCACCGCCGGGCAGCCCGCCGATTTCGTGAACGTCTGCGTGTTCGAGACGGTGACGTCGACGGTGAATGTCTGACCGGCGATGCACGCGAGTTGGTCTTGCGGCACTCCGCTCGAGTCGAGCGTGATGAGATTGAAGTAGATCTGCGTGACATTGGGTGTCACCGTGTCGCACGACTGCGAATCCGAACCCGCGAATATCGACAAGCACGAAATCGGAATTCGCAGGATTATCGCGTTGCCGATGCCCGATCCGCCGTTGCCGGACGGATTGAACGTGAACGTCCCCGGCGTCATGACGATGGGGATGAACTTGATCGTGATCTGACCGCCATTTTGGCTTACAGCCTTGAAGCAGTAGAAGAAGCTGCCTGGCGGTGCGGGATTGCAGTTCGGCAGACCGTTCGGACCGCTGCCGTAGACGAAAGCTTGATCCCAGTGCGTGAACGGCGGCGGATTCAGCCCGTATGCTTCGAGAATCGTCGGCTCGCCGGGCTGTTCGTTTGTGGCGGAGTTGAGGTTGACGAAATTCGGTGCGGTGCCGGTGTTCTCGTTGAGGACGAAGATGTAGTCGCCTTCGGTCGGCACGATCGTGCCTTGCACGAACAACTCGAGCGTGATCGTCGGCACCGTCGGCAGACCGATCGGCTCAACGGGACCGCGACCGCACGCGGTCAAACAGAGGACGACCGCCGTGACCGCGGCGCCGAGCCCCAATCCTATCGACCGGAACGATACGCGCATGTCTTCTGTGACCCGTGAGCTGTTCGCGGGGAGCCCGGCGCCGACGCGGCCCGGTACGCTCCTCCGGCTTGCGGTCGCCATCGTGTCGCCGCTGTGCCTGTCGCTGGCGTTCCCGAAACTCGACTGGAGCGCATTCGCGCTCGTCTCGCTTGCGCCACTCTTCTGGTCGTGGTCGAAGTCGTCCTGGAAACGCGCGTTCTTCGACGGGTGGCTGAGCGGAACGATCTTTTTTTTCGTCATGTGCTTTTGGATGACGAATTCACTTGGCGATTACATCGGACAGTGGAAGCTGGTCGCCGGCGTCTTGCTCGCGGCGTTCGAAGGTCTCTCGTTCGCGACTGTGGGCGCGCTCACGTCGATCGTCTGTCAGGGCGAGATCGGCGCGACTGCTGTGTTCGCGCTGCCGTCGGCTTGGCTGCTCGTCGAGTCGGTGCGCACGCGCGGGTCGTGGGGCGTGCCGTTCGGCGAACTCGGTCTCGTCGGCGCGCATGCGCAGTGGCTGCTTCCGGTCGCGGCGTTCGGCGGCGTCTATGCGCTGACGGCGATCGTCGCGCTATGCAACTCCGCGCTTGCAGGTCTCATCGTGGGCACGCGCAACGCACGAATCGCCGGCGTCGTCGCGATCGCGGCGATCGTGTTGGTCGTCGCTACCGCCGACTTCATGCGCGCGCGCGTTTCCGTCGATCCACCTTCGGTTCGCGTCGCAGTCGCTCAGGGCGGCATCTCGCAGCGCGAGAAGTGGTCGCCGTCAGTTTTTGAACACACGATGGCGGTGTACTCGGATCTCACGCATCGCGCGGCCGCGCAAGGTGCGAGCGTCGTGATATGGCCGGAGACGGCGATCACGTCGAACCCGCTGCAGGATCCGTCGCTGCTGGCGTATCTCGAACGGCTTGCCGCGGCCAACAAGGTGTGGCTCATCGCGGGCGCGATCGACCGGCCGCAAGAGGACACGCTCTACAATTCGGTTCTCCAGTTGTCGCCGACCGGCGCCTTCATCAAGAAGTACGACAAGCACATCCTCGTGCCGTTCGCGGAGTATCTCCCGTTCGAACATGCGTTGCGCGGCTTGCCGTTGTTCGGCGAAGCATCGCATTTCTCGTCAGGCCCCGGGCCTTCGCTTTTCGATGCCGCCGGGTTTAGCTTCGGTCCCCTCGTCTGCTACGAGTCGGCGTTCGCACCGTACGCGCGCGAGATCGCGAACGCCGGCGGGGACGTGCTCGTCATCGTCACCGACGACGCGTGGTTCGGCGACACATCGGGGCCGTATCAACACGCGGAGATGTCCGTCGTCGACGCCGTCGAGACAGGCCGGTGGGTCGTCCGCGGCGGCGATACGGGGATCTCGGAGATCATCGATCCTAAAGGTCGCGTCGTGCAAAGCCTCGGTTTGAGCGACACTTCGGGCGTGCTCACCGGTGAAGTCGGCAAACCGGTCGATGCGCCGTACGTCCGTTGGGGCATCTGGTGGCTGCTCGTGGTCGCCGGAGCAACGCTCGCGTGGGGTCTCTATCCGCGACGTCGCATCGCGCACGGATGGCGTTCGAGGCGAGGGCGCGCCTGATGGGATCCCTCTATGCGGCGTTGCGCCGCTTGCCGTGGGGATGGATTCTCCTCGGTGCCCTGATCATCTATCTCGTGTATCTGCTCATCGGTGGCTTGCTGACACCGGAAACGCCCACCGAACCCGGCGCGAACCAGATGATCATGCGCGGGATCGTCAGCGAAGGTTCGAACGGGCAGAGCGGCTGGCACTTCGAGGCGTCGCAGAGCGAGATCTCGCCCGACGGTTTCACGACGACGTATCATGGCGTCAAAAACGCGACGTTCTTCCGCAACGGGCAACCCGCATATCGCTTGACGGCGAACATGGTCACCGTCGACTCACGCACGCTGAATTATTCGGCCAACGGCGGCATCCACGTCTGGTCGACCGACAAGACGCTGCCCGACGATCTGCAGAGCGACGACGCCTATTGGAATCAGGGAGCGCAGATGCTCACCTGCCCGGGTCCGACGAGTTTCGTCTATCGCGGAACGAAGATGCACACGACGCACATGACGGTCAACTTGCAGACCGGTGCGTCGACACTCGGCGACACGTCGATCGATTATTTCAAGATCCCGTCACCGACCCCGCTCATCTCCGCGGCCCCACTTCCGACGATCCCGCTCATCCAACCCTCGCCTAGCCCGTAGCGCACGCGAACCCGTTCAGGATTGAGGAGCGGTCGAGATTTATCTCGACCGCCGCGGTCTTACAAGGCACAAAGGGCCACAGCATTCTTACTCAAAAGTGTGCTCGCGTGCGTGCCCTGGCTTTCATCTTCGGATGGATGATCGATCCAAACGACTTACTTGGAAGTCGCGATTTTTGTTCGAGCTACGACGTCACGCATCCAAGAGACGTCTGGTTTAACCCGTTGACACGACCCTTGGTGCTCGGAATTGTCGCTGTTCAGATCGTGATATTTGCGGCGATAGTTTATTGGGTCCTCTGGGGGCACACGCTCTAGCGTCCATGCCGAGCTTCGCTCGGCCTACTACATTTTCTAACGGGAGCGACCGCGGCGGTCGAGATAAATCTCGACCGCTCCTTTTCTTTTCGGTGCGAACGTTCGGAGGCTACGAAGCGAAGTAAGGCTTCGCGAGTTCGGATTTGAGCCAGTCGATGACTTTGACGGGCGTCGGATCTTCGCCGTACGCGTACGCAAGATAGCACGACGCGAAATCGCCGACGTAGATGAGCGACATCATCCGCGCGAGCGTGCTCTCACCGGTCGCCCAAACCTCGTCGATGCCCTCGACGTGTTCGGAGATGATTTTTTTCGTCAACTCGACGCGGCGCTTGATGTGCGCCGGCTCGCGATCGTCGCGCAAGATGCAGACGCGCAGCACCTTTTCCGGGTTGCCCTGTCCGTGCGCTCCGCTCCAGCCGACGGTCTCATTGTGATTGAGCTCGGGGAAGACGTTTGAGATCGCGTACGCTTTCGCGTTCTCGTTGATCTGCGTTTTCCATCGATAGGCCGCGACGCCACGCTCGCCTTGCGAACCGTAGATGACGGGCAGTTTGCCGCGCCAGGCGGCCGCGAGCGAGCGCGAGGCGTTCTCGTCGCCGGGAGCATCTGGATTGCAGCGGTCGCGGACGCCGCGCATGGTAGCGACGGCTTCATCGATGTCGTCGACGAGCGGCGAAGGTATCAAGCCGAGGCGTGCGCACGCGACGATGAGCGGAATGAACCCGTAGCCGAGCGATGCGCGAGGCTGCAGACCGCCGGGAAACGTGACCGTAGGCACGCCATCGCGCGCGGCGCGCTTCGCGAGTTCGCCGCCGGTCGTGAACGCGATGATCGTCGCGCCGGCCCGGCGCGCCTGATCGTAGGACGACAGCGTCTCTTCCGTGTTGCCGGAATTGCTCGCGGCGAAGACGAGCGTGTCGGGTCCGACGTACGCCGGAAGATGATAGTCGCGCACGACTTCCACTGGGCAGCGGAGCATCGGCTGATAGCACGCGCGGAGCAGGTCACCACCGATCGCTGAGCCACCGAGGCCCGCAACCACGAGTGAATCGAATCGCTTGCGCTCGGCGGCTGCCAGATCCGCGGTGGATCCAATAGTCTTCGCCGCCGAGCACTGCTCCGGGAGGCCGAGGATGGCCCCCATCATATCCTGCGGATCTGTCGCGCGTGCAGGCGCGAGAGTCGTACCGTCAGGTCGAGCGGTCAATGTGCCTCCAGTCGGATGAGAAGGAGGCGCGGGGGTCAATGTTCCGAGCGTTTCGCCTCTTCGATGAGGCGTTTGACTTTTTGACCGCCCTTATGCCCGATCTCTTCGTAAAAACCGGGGCCGTACTTGTCCTTGACCGCATTGCCGCCCTTTTGTCCGATATTCTCGTAGAACTCTGCGCCGTGACGTTCTTTGGTGACTTCCCCGCCTTTGCGGCCGATCTCTTCGTAGAACGACGCGCCGTATTTCGCACGCACGGCATCGCCGCCACGTTTGCCGGCTTCACGCACGGACATCTCGCCGCCGAGCCGATCCTTGGCAATTTCCTTCGTCCGGATCATGAACCACCTATTCTTACGGCAACAAGGGTAATGATATCGAGCGGGCGAGGAACAGCCCGCGCGTGATATCAATTTAAGTTGTACCCGAGAGGGCAGTCGCTAAACCGGTCGCTGAAATCGGTCCATGATCGTGCTTGACGTCATACTTCGCGGTGGTCTCATCGTCGATGGTACCGGGACGCCCGCGTACCGCACAGATATCGCATTCAAGGACGGCGCGATCGCGCTGATCGGCGATTGCGCCACGGCCGACGCTGCAGAACGTATCGATTGCACGGGCCTTGCGATCACGCCTGGCTTCATCGATATGCACGGCCATTCCGACGAAATCCTACTTGTCGATCCGCTCGCAGATGCGAAGATCCGTCAAGGTGTCACGACCGAAGTCGGCGGCAATTGTGGTGCATCGCCCGGTCCGCTGTCCCAAGACGAATTCAATAGTCGCAAGAAGCGCTACAAGGAAGCGTACGATTTCGATCTGACGACATCGACGATCGGCACATTCCTCGACGCGCTCGAATCCGCTGAACCGGTCATGAATTTCTGCACGCTCGTCGGATGCGGCGAGACGCGTGAGGCGGCCGGTGGCATCGACGACAAGCCGCTCGACAAAGAGATGTTGCAAAAGCAATGCGATCTCGTGCGCGCAGCGTGCGAGCAAGGCGCGATCGGGATCTCGTCCGGGCTCATCTATCCGCCCGGACGTTTCGCCGATATCGTGGAGCTGACCGCGCTCGCGTCGGCGGCGCGCGACGCGGGCAGTCCGCTCTATGCGTCGCACATCCGCAGCGAAGGTCAACACCTCATCGAGGCTGTCGAAGAAGCGCTCGCGATCGGCGAGCGCGCCGGCGTCAGCGTACAGCTGTCGCATCACAAAGCATCGGGCAAGGCGAACTGGGGCAAAGTGCACGACACGCTCGCTCTTGTCGATCGCTCGCGAGCGTCCGGCAACGACGTCGTCCTCGATCAGTATCCGTACAAGGCGTCGAGCACCGGCCTCGACGTCATATTGCCGAAAGACGTCAATGTCGGCTCGGCAGATGAGGTCGCCGCCCGGCTCGCCGACAAACGCTATGCGGCGCTCGTCGCCGCGCGCGTCGAGCTCGAGTACGGCGATCGCTGGAACGACGTGCTCATCGCATCGGTCGCAAGCGAAAAGAACCGTCGCTTCGAAGGAATGACCGTCGCGCAGATCGCGCAATCGCAAGGCCGCAACCCGGTCGGCGTCGCTCTCGACTTACTTGCCCAAGAGCGTCTGCAAGTCGCGGCGATCTACTTCACGATGTGCGAAGACGACGTGCGCACGATTCTTTCGTATGCCCAGACCTCGATCGGCAGCGACGCTTCCGTGCGCTCGGTCGGCGGCATAACGGCTCGAGGCAAGCCGCATCCACGGGCGTTCGGCACCTTCCCGCGGATCTTCAAACGCTACGTGCGCGATACGAAGCTGCTTTCGCTCGAGGAAGCGGTGCGTCGCGCGACACGGCTGCCGGCGAATCGACTTGGGTTGCGCGGACGGGGAGAACTTCGCGAAGGCTGGCTCGCCGACGTCGTCGTCTTCGACCCGGAGAGCATCGCGGATATGTCGACGTATGAGGATCCTTACCGATACCCCGTAGGCATACCGCACGTCTTCGTCAACGGTGTCGCGGTCGTCCGAGACGG
Source organism: Candidatus Eremiobacteraceae bacterium (assembly GCA_035631255.1). Lineage (GTDB taxonomy): Bacteria > Vulcanimicrobiota > Vulcanimicrobiia > Eremiobacterales > Eremiobacteraceae > JANWLL01. Next base: position 8,267 of record DASQJC010000218.1, read on the forward strand.
GCGTTCCACCGGCAGAAAGGGCGGACGGGTGCTGCGGCGCGGACGCGACCTGTAGCGGTTTCGACTGGTGCGGCGGCCTTGACCGCTGGGCCGCCGACGCTATAATGAACCTAAGGAGTGTCCGAAGCGTCGCGAACGGTCGCGGCCAAGGATGCGTTATCATAACGTGAGATCAAAGTGGG
>DASQJC010000219.1:0-4782 GCA_035631255.1 Candidatus Eremiobacteraceae bacterium
TTGATCGCATGATTGACGTGGACCGACTCGTTATATGCGGTCTGGATGTCGGTAGGCCCGTACGGTCCGGGATTCGTCACATCTCTTGGACCAGATCCGCCGGTCGAACGCATCGCGCCGGTCAGGTGGTTGTGCAGCCGCGCGTAATTATTGAAGCCGCTCACCGCCATGACGGCGCCTTGCAGCGACTTCGGGATGCGAGCCGGCGTCAGGTTCGCGTAGAACGACGAGTCGCCGACGCGGAACGTACCGATCGTCGTGCCGAAAAACGCTTGCACGTGGCGCGCGTCACCCGTCACATCCACGACCTTGCGATTCGAGTAGGTACCCACGACGCGGAAGCCCGCCGATCCGAGAGCGCTCAGCACGCGCTCGTATGACGCCGGCGACGGCGCGAACGCTGCCGCGAACTGACCCGGAGATAGATAGTGGCCGAACTCAGGCGACGACGGATCATTTACGGCGCGTAGGAAAGCGTCGACGCTCTGCGGCTGCGGATAGCTGAGGTGGACGACGAGGCGCAACGGCATGCGCGGATTCGCACGCGCTGTGAACGCCGCCGTTCGTACGACGTGCGGAACGCTCGCCGCGATGCCGTCCGCGGCGGAAGCCGACGCCTGGATCGCGTTCGAGACGAGTAAGCAGACAACAAGCGTTGTCACGGTGCCAAGACGGAACATCTACCTGTCCTCCTAGACCCGAGCCGCGCAGCGCGACCCGGCGTTCATGAGGCGAGGATACGCCTTGGGGTGTGACAGTCGGGGAACAACCGAAGCTGAAAAACTCGGCCGCGAGGCGGCCGGGACAGCCTAGTCGCCGAGTTCGCGAAAAGCGACAAGCGCCGGGAAAAGCGGGATCAGGTAACGCTGCGACCATCCGAGATATTCGATGCCGCCGCCGCCCGTACCGATCGAAGGTTCCGGTTCGCCTTTCTTAGCCGCATACGCGCGGATCTGCCGCAAGCGCTCGCGCGTCACGCGCAGATGCACAGAGAGAAAACTGTCATGGGCGGTGCCGTGAAGCGCCTCGTCCGCGGCGATCACGCGCGATAGGATATCGAAAAGCGGCGAGCCGGGAGCGCGCTTGCGGAGGATGTGCGCACCCGCGCGCGCTTGCTTGAGAGCACCTCGCCGTTCGTTTTCGCGCTCGGCGGCCGCGAGAAGGTCCTCGCGAAAGCGCACGGCGGCATCGCCGCCGGATTTGCGGCCGCGACCTTTCGAGAGGATCCGCTCGAGCAGCATCACCGCGCGATTGACATCGGCCTCGTCTACCGAGTCAGGACCGCTCGGATCGGGTCGCGCTCCAGATGCCTGAGCCACGCTTTCCAATGCGGCGTTTGCTGCGTCTTCAAGGCGCGCGGCGCGTTCGCGCGGTTCGCCATGTGTGGGCGTCGCAACCGACGCATCCTCGCGCAAGATCACGGGATCGTCGACGCGCACCGTTTCGCCGGCTGTCTCGCCATAGAGCCGCCGATATGTCTCCGCCGGGAAAAGCCGCACCGACAGCAGATTCGCCTTACCGAGCGCTCGCTGGATGAGTCTGAACTGCGCGGATTGGAAACCGCTCGCGGGTTCGAGGTTCTCGCGGAACCTGTGGAACTCGATGCTGTTGAATGTCTCGTCGGCATCGCTTGGATCAGACAGCACACGCATGATCGACGGCAAGAGCTCGCGGCATGAGAACGATATGCGGGCGGCCGCGGTGAGCGCCGGTCGCCAAGAGCCGTCGTCGTCGCCGGCATCGAGCGTTTCGGTCACCATCCGCGGCGTCGAGGCGAACGACTCGAGCGTCGACGTGACCACGGCGAGATCGAACACGACGAGCTTGAATACGATTTCCATGAGCTGGTGCGTCATGATGAACGCCCGCTCGTCTGGTATCTGCGAGCTCGGTCGCTGGCTCGAGAGAAGGAGATCGAGCCCGAGATAATCGTGATAGTCGAGACGACGCAACCCGCCGGGAAGTTCGGGGTTGACGTCCATCTCGCCGGTGAATCGGCTCTTCGATCTGTCGGCGCGAACTGCCGGATCGATGGAGAACGTCCACCAATTCTCGTCGGATCGCCTAGGCATGCGCGTCCGTTCCGCGAGCCCGCCGATGCCGCCTTCGGATGTAGTAGGCCGAGCGAAGCTCGGCGCCGTAGAAAGCCCGCGCATGTCGGACGTGAAGTATCGCTACGGCGAGTTGACCTGGCCTGAAGTAAAGGTGGCGGCGGAGGCCGGCAAAGTCGCGGTCGTGCCGGTCGCAACGATCGAAGACCACGGGCGTCATCTTCCGATCGACACCGACGTTCGCTTGTGCGTCGCCGTCTGCGAAGAAGCGGTCTCGCGAGCCACGGATCGCGCGGTGCTCATACCGCCGATCAACCACGGCTACTCGCCGCATCACATGGACTTCCCGGGTCCGATCACGATCGGCGCGGAGACGTTCATCCGCTACGGCGTCGACGTGTGCCGAAGTCTCGCGCATCACGGCTTCAAGCGCATCCTCATCGTCAACGGCCATGGAAGCAACACGCCGTTCGTCGACATCATCGCGCGGCTCACCGTGGTCGAGACCGGCGCGCTCGCGGCTGCCGTCAACTATTGGGCGGCGCCCGGAGTTCGCGACGTCGCCGAGTCGCTGCGAGAATCCGACAAGGTCGGCGGAATGAACCATGCTTGCGAGTTCGAGACGTCGATCTATCTCTCGCTCCGCCCGGACCTCGTCGACATGTCGAAGGCGGTTCGCGAGATCGGGCACAAGCCGACGAAGAACTATTGGACCGATCTCGTGGCAGGGGATGGACCGCTCGTCATGATGGAACACTGGAGCGCGCTCAGCGAGTCCGGTGTCATGGGCGATCCGACGAAAGCGACGGCCGAAAAGGGCGCAAAGCTGCTCGACGCGGCGGCAGCGGGGATCGTCGAACTCATCGATGAGATACGCGCTCGGCCGCCGGCGAGACGGGTCGAGCATCACTGAATAAGGTCGCAGTCGAGTCGACGCGCGGATGAAAATCTGGCGGAAAATCATGCGGAGTGCCGCATTCATGTCGCTTCGCCCCGCCACCATGCTGCTCGGAGAGGTCCCGCACATCACGCGTTAAAACCCATCCTCAGCGTCTGCCTACGGGCTGGACGTTCGCGGGTTTTCAGGAGGTTGGGCTCGTGATTCGGCTAGCATTTCGCGCTTTCGTCGTGCTGACGATCGCCGCACTCTTCATAACCATCATCTCGGGACCGTCGATGGCCGGCACGACCGGATCGATCCACGGTTTCGTCACCGATCAGTCGGGGCAGCCGCTCGGTGACGTCCAAGTGTCAGCGGTCGCGCCGCGATCGCGCACGACGACGCTTACGAAAGCGAACGGATTCTACGCGTTCGACGGTTTGCCGGTGGACACGTACCTCGTGACATTCTCGCGCGAGGGGTTCGTGACGCGCTCGATCGCAGGCGTCACCGTGCTCCAAGACCAGAACGTCCAAGTGAACGCTCAGTTGTCGGCCGCGATCAAGACCCTCGGTCGCGTCACCGTCCGCGGAGCGAGCCAGCTCGTCCAGCCGACCGTCACGGCGGACACGTACTCGGTCAACGGCCAAACGCTGCAGAACATCAACGGAACGCCCCAGGATCCAAACGGTTTCCAGGCGCTCAACTCGCTGCCCGGCGTCACGACGGACAACTTCGGTTACCCGATCATCCGCGCCGGTCAAGAGAACGACGTCGGCTACGAATATGAGGGCATCAACAACACCGATCCCGTGACCGGTCAGTTCCTCAACGCCGTGAGTCTCAACGGCGTGCGCAGCATCCAGCTTTCGACGGGCGGTTACGACGTCTCGAGCGGCAACACGAATTCGGGCGTCATCAACCAGGTGATCCAGCGTGGCGCGTATCCCCCGTCGGGCCAGGCGACCGCGCGCGTCTTCGCACCTGTCTACGGCCACGAGCTTTCATTCGACTGGGGCAACGCGACGCCGGACAACCGCTTCAGCTATTACCTGTCGTTCGGGCTCCAGCGTGACGGAACGATCTTCGGCGACGGCAAGACCGTCTACCCCGAGATCGTGGCGCTCCAGAACTTCGTCGACACCGACGACGACGTCCTCAACATGTTCTACCAGTTCGGCAAGAATCAGTCGAACGAAGTGCAGTTCTTGACCGACATTTCGACCGGCGACTTCATCTTCGGCACGGAAGTGAACCCCAATCAGTCGCCGTACGACACGAACAATCTCGACACGCAGCTCGGCCTTGCCGTTACGGACGGCAATTTCAACCAGCTCTTCGACCAAAACGACAACCCGCTGTATTTATCCAACTACATCACGCTCTACCCCGGGCAGGCCGCGTACAATCAGAACGTCGGCTACATCGATTCTCAGAGCTTCAACTCAGTCATCGATAAGCTCAACTTCAAGCATCAGTTCTCGCCGTCGTCTTTCGGCGAGGTCCGTCTCTTCCGGACGATCGAGAACCTCATCTTCCGCTATCCGTACGACCTCGGGTCGTTCAGCGGCTTCTACGAGGACCTCGCGACGACGGGTCTCGGCGAAGGCTTCGACTACAACAACCAGATCAGCGAACGCCACAACATCGGCGTCGGCGGCGACTACACGACGTACCTGTCGAATTACATCGCGCAGACCTACTCGTTCGAGCCGTTCGGCCAATTCCTCGAGACCCAGGGCTGCCCCGAGCTGTCGGGTGCTCCGCCAGGCAACGGCGGCTGCTATCTCGGCACGCTCAACGCCGCGATCAACGGCGGAACAATGGCGGGCTTCAATCCGGCGGGGACGC
>DASQJC010000220.1:0-5355 GCA_035631255.1 Candidatus Eremiobacteraceae bacterium
GGCCGATCTTCGCGGGGGTGCTCGCCGCACTCATCATGCTCGGCGGCGCGCTTTCGATACCGACCTTGCCGGTCGCCGGCTACCCCTCGGTGTCGCCGCCGCAGGTGACCGTAAGTTCGGTCTACATCGGCGCCGATGCGGCCGCGGTCGAGCAGTCGGTGACGAATCCTCTCGAGCAGCAGATCAACGGCGCCGAAGGGTTGCGTTACCTTTCTTCGACGAGTTCGGACGACGGAACGAGCAACATCACCGCGACGTTCGACCTCGGCCGCGATCTCGACAAGGCCGAGCAAGACGTCCAGAACCGCGTCAATGTCGCTGAGGGCGTGCTCCCCGGACAGGTGAAGCAGACCGGCATCCAGGTCAACAAGAACTCGTCGTCGTTCGTCATGGCGATCGCGCTGACGTCGGACAATCCGAAGTATGACACGCTCTTCTTGAGCAACTACGCCGACCGCTACATCACGCAGGCGATAAAGCGCGTGAAGGGCGTCGGTAACGTCATCATCTTCGGCGAGCGCAAGTACGCGATGCGCTTGTGGCTCAATCCGCAAAAGCTCCAAGCATACGGTTTGACCTCCGACGACGTCACGAGCGCGTTGTCGGAGCAGAACGCGCAGGTCGCTGCGGGTTCGATCGGCCGTCCGCCCGCGCCGGCGAACCAGCCGTACGAGTTGAAAGTGCGCGTCCAAGGGCGTCTCACGTCGCCTGAAGAGTTCGGCAACATCATCGTCAAGTCGGGTCCCGGATATCTCGTGCGGGTTTCCGACGTCGGGCGAGTCGAGCTCGGCGCCGAAGACTACTCGACCGATCTCAACTACAACGGCAAGACCGCGGTCGGCCTCGGCGTGCTCCAGCTGCAAGACGCGAACGCGCTCAACGTCTCGAAGGGCGTCAACGCCGCGCTGGCCGAGCTGTCGAAGTCGTTCCCGCCGGGCATCCACTATCAGGTCGGTTTCGACGCGACCGTCTTCGTCAACGAGTCGATCAACGAAGTTCTGAAGACGCTGTCGATCACGATCTTGCTCGTCGTGCTCGTCATCTTCTTGTTCTTGCAAGATTGGCGCACGACGGCGATCCCCGCGATCACGATCCCGGTGTCGCTGCTCGGCACGTTCGGCTTGCTCAAGCTGTTCAATTTCTCGATCAACACGCTGACGCTGTTCGGCTTGACGCTTGCGACCGCGCTCGTCGTCGATGACGCGATCGTCGTCATCGAGAATATCGTACGCTACATCCACGAACACAAACAGGACTCGAAGACCGCGACGCCGCTCGCCATGCAAGAGATCGCGAGCGCCGTCATCGCGACGTCGCTCGTCCTGCTCGCGGTATTCATCCCCGTCGCGTTCTTCCCGGGAACGACCGGTGAGCTGTACAAGCAATTCGCATTGACGATCGCTTCGACGATCACGATCTCGGCGTTCACGGCGCTGACGCTCGCACCCGCCCTCGCCGCGCTCTTCCTCGAAGGCGAAGCGACGCACCACGGGCGGTTCATGCAGATGGTCGCCGCCTTCATCGAAAAGATCCGCGCGTTTTATCGCCGGGCGCTGCCGTGGATCATGAGCCATCGCCCATTAGTGCTGACCGTCTTCGTCGGCTTGCTGGGCGCGACCGTCCTCATGTTCAAGGTCGTGCCGACCGGCTTCATACCGGACGAGGATCAAGGGTTCTTCGTCGTCATCGCTCAGGGGCCGCCGGGTTCGTCGCTCCAGTACACGTCGAACATCATGAACCAGGCAGAGCACGTCATGCTCAGCCAGCCGGAGGTCGAGGCGGTCTTCAGCGTCGCCGGCTTCAGCTTCACCGGCGTCGGCTCGAATAACGGCATCGCGTTCGCTCGTCTAAAGCCATGGTCGCAGCGGCCGGGTGCCGGTCAATCGGCACAAGCGGTCATCCAAAATGTCCAAAAAGGCTTGTTCGGCATCACCGGTGCGTCGGTGTTCGCGTTCAACCCGCCGGCGCTGCAAGGCGCGGGGAATGTCGGCGGCTTCGATTTCGAAGTCGAAGATCAAGCCAACCTCGGGATTCCGGCGCTCGCCGCGACCGCGAACGGCATCATGTACAAGGCGAATACCGACTTCGACCAGCACGGACGGCCGCTGCTGTCGTCGGTGTTCACGACGTTCCGCGCCGACAATCCGCAGATCCAGCTCAACATCGACCGCAACGCGGTGCAGACGCTCCACGTCAAGCTGAGCGACGTCTTCGACACGCTTCAGACGATGCTCGGCTCCGACTACGTCAACGACTTCAACTATAGGAACAAGTCGTATCGCGTCTACGTGCAGGCGGATGCGCCGTATCGCGCTCGGGTAGACGATCTCAACAGCTACTTCGTCCGCTCGAGCGACAACGTCATGGTGCCGCTGTCGGCGATCATGTCCGTCACGAAGACGCTCGGTCCACCGACGATTTCGCATTACAACCTGTTCCCGTCGGTCGAGTTCAACGGCCAGCCAGGTCCTGGCATCTCTTCGGGTCAGGCGATCCAAGAGATGCAGAAAGTCGCGGGGGAAGTGCTCCCGCCGGGCATGTCCTATGAATGGACCGGCACGTCGCTCGATCAGATCGAAGCGGGCAGCGCGACCATCGTCATCTTCGGTCTCGCGATCGTGTTCGTGTTCTTGGTCTTGGCTGCGCAGTACGAGAGTTTGATCGATCCGCTCATCGTCATCATGGCGGTGCCGCTCGCGATCTTCGGCGCACTCGTCGCGGTCTGGTTGCGGGGGCAGCAGGACGACATCTTCACGCAGATAGGACTCGTGATGCTCGTGGGACTCGCGAGCAAGAACGCCATCCTGATCGTGCAGTTCGGCAACCTATTGCGTGCTCAAGGCGTCCCGGTTGCCCAGGCGGCCGTGCAGGCGGCGCAGACCAGGTTGCGTCCGATCCTGATGACGTCGTTCGCGTTCATCTTCGGCATCATGCCGCTCGTGTTCGCGTCCGGCGCCGGACAGAACGCACGACACTCGATAGGTACGGCGGTCGTCGGCGGCATGCTCGTCTCGACCCTGCTGAACCTGTTCGTGATCCCGCTGCTCTATATCATCATCGCGAGCGTCGAAGAGCGCTGGAAGAACGGCCGCAAGATCGAAGCCGCGTAGGCGGTCCTCGACGCTATTAGGATGGAGCGGTCGACCTTTATGGTCGACCGCCTCGGTCTTTCGCAAACCGTACACGCGTACGAGAGACAGAGTCAGGCCGGCACCGGTCGACCATAAAGGTCGACCGCTCCATACTTGGCGTCTAGGCCTGGTCGGCTCCGGGCGAGATAAATCTCGACCGCTCCTAAGAACGCTTTTCCGGCCTTCCAATGGTCCCGATTTTCAGGCGGCAGTCATTTCTTTTGCCCGGACTTGTAACGTCCGTAACGCGCCGGAGTCATATGCGTGACGGCGGACACGCCGTTGCTTGGAAGCCTCCTCAAACGGGAACGACTACATCGATGTCGAGATGCAGCAGTTGCGACCAGCCGGCGATCCTGACGTTGGACATTGGAACGGCGACGCTTTGCGAAGAGTGCATCCGAAGAGAGTGCATTCGCGAGTATCCGCCGGTCGACCAGCGTTCATGGCTCTCGGTCAGCGTGACCCGCTCGACATCGAAGGACGATTTCGCGGCATAGCCCAGCGAGGCCGCGACTAGCGGGTGGACGCGTGACTGGGCCGCATCCGTCTAGCGCTTCTCCGACCGGAACAAGGACGTTTCGGTCGGAGTTGTCATTTTTGGTGGTCATACGAACTGCGGTTTTCGCAGCATCCGATCACGCTGCTAGATGACTTCTCACATGGTTTTATCGCGCAGGCGATGAAGCCCGGCGCCACTACTGACCTTGAGGAGTTTTGTGATGCGCTTCAAAGCGGTGTTGATCGCCGTCTGTGCTCTTTTCGTTATCTCGTCGTATGCGACCGCCGAGGCGAGCATCAGATGGATAGCGGTCGGGCCCAACGGCTCGCAGATCGGTTCCGGAAAAGTCAACGCGTTCGCGTACGTCCTGAGCAATCCTAACATCATGTACGTCGGCGGGGGCTGGGGCAACACGCCTCGCGAGTCGCCGACGCAGATGGGCATCTACGGCACGACCGATGGCGGAGCGCACTGGACCGCGCTCGACAAGGGCCTGACGCTTCCCGACGGCACGACATCTTCAGTCGTCAACGGGCTGTGGCTCGATCAGAACAATCCGTCGAACCTGCTCGCGGCGACCGAGTTCGGCGGCACTTACCGTTCGACGAACGGCGGCCTTTCGTGGACGAACGTCGACCCGCACGAGTCGACGCAGTTCACGCAAAACGGGTCGACCGTCTACGTCGCAAATTCGCAAGGTATCATCTCTTCGACCAACGATGGCGCGACGTGGACCATGTCGGAATCGATCGCCGGCGGCGCGTCGACGGTCGAGTCGATAGCCGGCGCGACGTTCGCGGGATCGATGGCCGGCGACGTCTACAGCTTCAACGGCAGTTCATGGACGCTCGTGGGTCATCCGGGCACCGGGCCGGTGCACAACATCGCGATCGACCCGTTCAACACGAGCATCATCTACGCGAACGTCGACGACGCGAGCGCGTGGAACGAGAATCTCTACGCATCGATCGACGGCGGCAAGACCTGGAAGATGGTGTTCTGCAATTGTTCGGTCGGAGCACAGGCGCTCGCGATGAGCAATGCGGTGGCCAACCGCGTCTACCTCGGCGATGACGGCGGCGGCGTGATCTACTATTTCACCGCCGACGGCAACCAGCACCCGACCATCCACTTCGGCGCACAGCCGTACGGCGTCGACATGCGCTACATCATCGTCGGTCCGAACGGCTCGAACACCGACGACGCGTGCTATCTGCTCGAAGACCAGGGTCTGTTCTACACGAAGACGTGCACGACCGGAACGGCGCCCCCGCTCAACGAGCAGACGAACGACACGCTCGCCTACGACGTGAAGGTCGCGAACAACGGCAGCAATTCGCTCGTCGCGCTCCAAGACAACTCGGCAGCCGTCTCGACCAACGGCGGCAAGACGTGGACGTATCCGAACGCCGCGAACGCGGGCGAAGGCGGCGAAGTGACGCTCGACCCGTACAACCCGAACTACTGCTACTTCGCGCACCCAGATTCTGGTCTATGGATGTCGTCGAACGCGTGCGCGACGACCAGCGATGTCGTGAACTCAGGTTTCGAATCGGTGACGTTCGATCCGACGCACGCCGGCAAGCTCTACGGCATCACGAATGCCGACTTGAGCCCCTCGGTGGTGACGAGCACCAACTACGGCAGCACATGGACATCGGCCGGCTGGACGTTTACGTACCCGTATCAAGTGGCGGTCTCGCCGAACGACGCGAACACGAT
>DASQJC010000221.1:0-3002 GCA_035631255.1 Candidatus Eremiobacteraceae bacterium
ACAGCACGGGCGGCAATTCGTACATCAGCGTGTATGCGGCGGGTTCGAACGGTGACCGCGCGCCGACCGCGACGATCTACGACGGACAGAACTTCTTCTTCATCCCCGCCGGCATCGCGCAATTCAACGGTACGCTCTACGTCGCCGATCCCGGCGATCAATCGGTCAACGAGTACCCTGCGAACGGGAACGGTCTCGTGAATCCGACCGCGATGATCACCGGCCTCAACTCGCCGCGCGGTGTCGCTGTCGATACGAAGGGCCGGATCTACGTCACCGATAGCAATCGTGTCATCGTCTACGCGGCGAATGCGAACGGCAACGCGACGCCGCTCGCGACGATCTCTGGTTCTGCGACACAGCTGAACGGCGCAGCCGGGTTGAGCGTGCACGGCACCGTCATCGTCGTCGCGAATTCGAGCGGTCCCTCGATCACGGTCTACCCGACGAGCGGCAACGGGAACATCGCGCCGCTGCGCGAGATAAGCGGCGCGCTGACAGGCCTCGTCAACCCGCAAGACATCGACATCCACTGACGCTGATCGACGACTCAAAAGACGAGGTCGCAAGAAAAACCTGACAGAACTCTGGCGGCTCGCAAGAATCCTTCAGGATCTGTGAACGCGCTCGGGTATAACCGCGGCGGTCGACCATAAAGGTCGACCGCTCCAACCGCAACGGTCGGTTACCGCGTGGTGAGACACTGCCCGTTCGGGCAGTATGTTTTTCCATAGTAGACATGGTTATGGCGCGCTATGGCGCGTGTCGCGAAGGTCGCCTAAGCGGGCGGCCCGTATAGCCGTTCGATATGAAGACTCGTACTATTCTCGCGCTCGCGGGCGCACTCGCTGCCGCCTCGTGCGCACATGGCGGACCACCTCCCGGATTCGGCGGCGGTGGCGCCGGCGGTTTCTCTTTCCCTGTCGCCGCGGCACCGCTGACGCGCGGCCAGATCAGCCAGACCTTCGATGTCACCGGCACCGTGACACCGCTGTTGACGGCTGACCTTTCGTCCGTTGCGTCCGGCACGGTGCTGGCCGTCAATGCGCAGATCGGCCAGCATGTCTCAAAGGGCGAGCTGCTCGTGCAAATAGATGACGGGCCGCTCCAAGCGCAGCTCCAGTCGTCGCAAGCGTCGCTCGAGTCGGCTCAGGCGAAGCTCGCGCAGACACGTGCGGGCACTGCAGGCGATCAGGCGTCGACGAACGCCGGACTGCTCGCCGCCCGGGCTGCGAACCAGACCGCGCAGACGAATCTTCAGCGCGACCAGAGCCTTTTCAAAGAAGGCTACGTCTCGCAGCAGCAACTCGATCAGGCGTGGTCCGACTCGATGGCCGCGCAAGCGCAGCTGCGCAGCGCGCAGGTCGCCGCGCAGAACGCCCAGGTCGATCCGCAAGCGCAGAGCGTCGCGCAAGCGAACTTGAAGGACGCCCAAGCGTCGGTCGACGTCGCGCAGTCGCAAGTCTCGCTCATCGAGTCGCAGATCGGGCAGACGCAAGTGCGCGCGCCGTTCGACGGCGTCGTCACATGGCGTCACGTCGATCCAGGTTCGCTCGCATCGCCGAACACGACGCTTATGGAAGTAGCGCAGCTCGATCCGGTCTACATCGACACCGGCATCTCGGGTTCGAGCTTGCCCTTCGTTCACGTCGGCACGCAAGCAAAGGTGGCGGTATCGACGGTGCCGGGCCGCACCTGGACCGGTACGGTGGAGTACTTCAATCTCGCGTCCGAGCCGGGATCGCTCACGTATCTCGCGCGCATCCGCATTCCGAATTCCGACCTCGCGCTTCGCGGCGGGATGGTCGCCGACGTCAGCTTCGTCCAAGCGCACAAGGCGAACGTTATCCTAGCGCCGCGAGCAGCGGTGTTCCAGACGGACGCCGGCATGTCGATGTTCGTCATCGATAGCGGCAAGGCGAAGCAACTGCCGGTCGACGTCGGCCTCGAAAACGATCAGCAGATGGAAGTCAGCGCTCCTGGCCTCAAGCCGGGCACGATGGCGATCCTCAACCACGCCGCGACGCTGCAGCCGGGCATGCCGGTGATGGTGTTGCCGCCGCAGGGCGGAGCGCCCGGAGCAAGTGGCGCTGGCAGTAAGCCTGGCGCGAGTTCGGGCAAAGCAACTCCGAAACCGGGGTACTGATGTTCACCAAGTTCTTCATCACGCGCCCGATCTTCGCGGGTGTGCTCGCCGCCCTCATCATGCTCGGCGGCGCGCTTTCGATCCCGACGCTTCCGGTCGCCGGTTATCCGTCCGTTTCGCCGCCGCAAGTGACGGTGAGCTCGGTCTACATCGGCGCCGACGCGGCCGCGGTCGAACAGTCGGTCACGAATCCGCTCGAGCAGCAGATCAACGGCGCTGAAGGTTTGCGTTACCTCTCGTCCACGAGTTCGGACGACGGCACGAGCAACATCACCGCGACGTTCGATCTCGGCCGCGATCTCGACAAGGCCGAGCAAGACGTTCAGAACCGCGTCAACGTCGCCGAAGGCGTATTGCCGGGGCAGGTCAAGCAGACCGGCATCCAGGTCAACAAGAATTCGTCGTCGTTCGTCATGGCGATCGCGTTGACGTCGGACAACCCGAAGTACGACACGCTGTTCTTGAGCAACTACGCGGACCGCTACATCACGCAGGCGATCAAGCGCGTGAAGGGCGTCGGCAACGTCATCATCTTCGGCGAGCGCAAGTACGCGATGCGGTTGTGGCTCGACCCGCAGAAGCTGCAGGCGTACGGCGTCACCTCCGACGACGTGACGAGCGCGCTCTCAGAACAGAACGCGCAGGTCGCCGCAGGTTCGATCGGTCACCCGCCCGCGCCGTCGAATCAGCCGTACGAAATGAAAGTGCGCGTCGAAGGACGCCTCACGTCGCCGGACGAGTTCGCGAACATCATCGTCAAGTCGGGACCGGGCTACCTAGTCCGCGTTTCCGACGTCGGCAGGGTCGAGCTCGGCGCCGAAGACTACTCGACCGACCTCAATTACAACGGCAAGAC
>DASQJC010000222.1:0-8696 GCA_035631255.1 Candidatus Eremiobacteraceae bacterium
CAAGGCCGCGGCAACAGAGCTCGCCGGCTACACCGGTGCCTACCCGTTCGCCGCTCGCGTCGACGACCTTCAGCTGAACCGAGGCGAGAGCGCGACCGACCGTACCAAGCCGTTTCTCCGGAGGATCGCTTGGCGCCGAACGCGTCACCGCCGCGGTCGCCTCGGTGAGACCATAACCGATCGTCAAGGCCGGGATGCCCAGGGTTTCCGTCGCCGCTTTCGCGAGCGGCACTGGCACCGGCGTCGCTCCGGTGACACCCTTGCGGAGCGACGAGCGATCGTACGAAGCGAGGTTCGGCTCGTCGAGCATCGCCGCAAGCATGTAGGGCATCGCCGAAAGCAGCGTACAGCGCTCAGACTGGATCATCTCTAGAACGGTTCTCGGGTTGAACGTCTCGACCGGCACGACGCACGCGCCTTTCAGCGCACCGGCCAAGCTCGCGCCGATCGACGACATGCAATGGTAGAAAGGCACCGGCGCGCAGATCCGCTCTTCGGCGGTCACCTCGAGACGTTCGGCCATGTTCCACGCCGTGACGACGCAATTGCGGTGCGTCAGCATGACGCCCTTGGGCGTGTCGGTCGTGCCGCTCGTGTAGAGCAGCATGATGACGTCGAACGAATCGAGCGCTTCGCCGCGCCGCGCGTAGTCTTGCGGATGCGACTGGACCGATAGGTCGAAGAGATCGTCGAACCGGAGCATCGACGGTTGCCGGCGCTTGCCTATCGAGATAAGCCGCCCGAGGCGCGGCAGCTTCTCAAAGCGCGCGTGACCGACGGGCGCTTCGTCGACGTCGGGCAGCACCTCGCGCAACGTGGCGAACGGATCCGGAGCATCGGCCGCCGGGGCGAGGAAGAGAGTCGTCGTTTCGCTGTTGCGAAGCGCCGCTTCGAGTTCGCGCGGGCGATATTGCGTGTTGAGCGGCACGAGGACGGCGCCGATTCGCGCCGTCGCGAATTGGACGAGGCTCCACTCGGGTATATTGGGTGCCATGATGGCGACGTGTTCGGACTTGCGCACGCCGAGCGCCATGAGTCCGCGCGCTACGATGTCGACGCGGTCGCGGAACTGCTTGTACGTGAATCGGACGTCTTGCGCCGGGTACGCGACGCAGTCGCGGTCGCCGAAACGTTCGGCTTGCCGGTCAAGGATGTCGCCGATCCGCAATCTCGCAAGTTCGGTATCGGGCATCGTTTCGTCGTGGTACTTAACCGCGTTGCGCTCGTCCGTCCTGCAGGGCATTTGCCCGGTGGGGCGTAGTGCATCCGCGCCTTGGGCGAGCGCTAGCGAGCGCAGGAGTTCACGCTGACGCAATCATTCATCGACATCGTCTTCAGAGGAAGCATCTACGCGCTCTTCGCCATAGGTTACGCGCTCTCGTACGTCGCTAGCGGAACGCTGAACGTCGCACATCCGATCAGCGCGATGGCTGCAGCCGCTGCCGTCTCATGGTTTCTCGCCCGCGACCAGCCGATTTGGGTCGCGGCCGTCGGCGGCATCGCCGCGGGTGCGATAGCGGGCCTTATCGCCGACCGGATCGTGCTGTGGCCGGCTCGGCTGCGAAGCGGTGGTCCGCTCGGCGCGGCTCGACCATCGATCGCCGGACTCGCGGCGCTCGCGGCGTTCGGAGTGCTCGCGCCCGAGCCCGAAAGGCCGACGCACGTGCTGAGCGCCGGCATCATCCGGATCGCAAGCTTCGGCGCGTCGAAGCTCACGCTCGAAGGAACGATTGTGTCGATCCTAGCGATCGTCGCCGTCGTGCTCATCGTCAGGTCGACGCGCTACGGTCTCGGATTGCGCGCGCTTGGGTCGAACACGCCGGCCGCTCGAGCCGCGGGCGTCGGAGTCGAGCCGATGAACATCCGCACCGCGCTGCTCGCGTCCGCGTGCGGTGCGCTCGCGGCGATCGCGCTTTTCAGCGCACCGGACTATTTCGCAGGCAGGTCGACCCCGTTCGATCTGCCCCTCGCGGGTCTCGCGGCGGTCGCGCTCGGCGGCCTCGCGTCGATACCTGGAGCCATCATCGGTGGATTCGTCATCGCGATCGCGCAAGTATTCGCGCCGACCGCCGACGCGGGCGATGCCGTCGCTGCAGCACTCCTGTTGCTCGCGATAGCGGTCGTACCGCGCGGCATTCTTCCGGCAACCCGCCTGCGCGAGGCGGACCGCGCTTGACGCAGCATGAGGTCGGTCCGTTCGCCGAACTGCTCTGGCGCTTCGGGATCGTCGGCCTTATCGGCCTCGGCGTTTGGCTCGTCTTGCGGTGCGGCCGCGTCATGCTCGGCAATGCCGCGTTCGCGGCCATCGCCGCCGCGTCGACGGCGGCTCTCATCGCGCGCGGAACACCGGCTGCCGTCGCCATCCTGGCCGGCATTGTCGCAGCTGCCGTCTGCGGCGCCATTTTCGGATTCGCGGCCGCGCGGACCGGAGCTGCGGCATTCGCGATCGCTTCGCTTTCGCTCTGGGCGATCGAGTTATCGGTGCGCGCGCCGACGGGCGATGCGCTTCACTCATTCGGCTCGCCGGCAGTCGTCGTCGCCGCCGCGATCGCAGCCGGAATCGGCGCATGGTTTTATGCGCGGTCGGGATCCGGTCGCGCCGCCGCCGCGGTCGGACAAGACGAACGCGCGGCGCAGGGAGTCGGGATCGACCCGATCCGCGAGCGCCTCATCGCGGTGACGCTCGGCGCGTTGCTCGCCGGCGTCGCCGGAAGCTTGAGCGCGCTGTATCCTGGGTTCGACATCACCGCATATCGGCTTCACGGCGACATCGCGGGTTTGGCCGCCGTCGTATTCGGTGGTGTCGGCAGCGCCTTCGGACCGCTTCTCGGTGCGGTCTTGGTCGCGATCGCGGCCGTCGCGCCGCTGACGAAGGAGCACGCGGCGGCGGTGAATGCGGTTGCGCTACTCGCGGCGACGATCGTCCTGCCCGGAGGGGTCCTGTCGATCTTTTGGCGAGCTGCTCGCAGGTGATCGACGTGCGCGAAGCCGCCGTGTCGTTCGGCGGCGTCAAAGCGCTCGACAACGTGTCGATCATCTGCAGTCTTGGTCAGATCGTCGGCGTCGTCGGGCCGAGCGGCGCGGGCAAGTCGACGCTGTTCGACGCGATATCCGGTCGTCATCCGCTCGTCTCGGGATCGATTTCGATCGGCGGCGCGACCATCGACGGCATGGCACCGCAGGTCGTCGCACGGCGCGGGCTTGCGCGGACGTATCAGGAAGACCGGTTGTTCACAAGTATGACGGTCTTAGACAACGTGTTCGCAGGCGCGCATCTGGTCGGAGCTATGCACTCAGAAGCTTTGGCGCGATCGGTCCTCGAGTCGCTCGGCCTGCGGGATCGCGCGAACGCGCACGTTTGGGAGCTTGCGCCTGGCGAACGACGCCGGGTCGCCCTTGCACGCGCGATCGCGTCTTCCGCGAAGGCGCTCGTGCTCGACGAGCCGCTTCGATCGCTCGACGAATCAGAGCTTGAAGTCGTTCGAACGGTGTTGCGAGGTATCGCAAATGAGTCGGGCGGTCGCGCGATATTGATATCCGATCGCGATGTCGACGCGATCGCCGGTCTTTGCGACCGCGTTGTCGCATTACATGCAGGGAAGGCGATCGCCCACGGCACGTTCGACGAGGTCGTGCGCGACGTCGACGTGCGCGACGCGTATCTCGGCGTGGAATGGCGCCAATGACACTCCTCAACACGATCGGTCCGCTGCTCGAGGTCGACGACCTGCGCGTCATGCGCGGCGGCATCGAAGTGGTCCACGGCGTGAAGCTGCGCGTGTTCACGGGTACGATCGCCACGATCGTCGGCCGAAGCGGCTCGGGCAAGAGCGCGACGCTTCAGGCGATCGCACGACTGTTGCCGGGGAAGGGGACGGTGGCGTTCGGCGGCCGCCGCATGGACCTGCTCCGCTCGGAACGTGTCGTGCGATGGGGCCTCGTCTACGTGCCGCAGGACCGCGGCCTGATCGGCAGCCTCACCGTTCGCGAGAACCTTCAGCTCGGCGCGTTCGCGCGACGCGATCGCTACGCCATCATCAACGACGCAGCGACGACGCTCGATCGTTTCCCCGATCTCGGGCGACGCGCGTCCGTTCGAGCGTGCGAGCTCACCGCTTGGGAGTCGGCACTGCTCTCGCTCGGCCGCGCGCTCATGGCGAAACCGCGAATGCTGCTCCTCGATGAGCCGACGGCGGGCTTGCCGCCCGAGGGCGTCGCCGAGATGTTCGCGATCATCGGCCAATTGAGCGACCAGGGCATGCCGATCTTGCTCGCCGAGCAGTACGAGAGAAAGGCGACCGCGATCTCCGACTACGTCTACGCGATGGATCGAGGTACGATCGTCAAGGAAGGCGTGTCGCGTGTGATGGCGTTCGAGCCGGAAGTGGAAGCGGCGCACTTCGGCGCGGCCGCACCGTGAGCGACGTCAACGAGCCCGAGTACGACGCGTTTATCTCTTGCTGGAACGACGCCAGATTCTTCGAGGCGCACGAAGTGCTCGAGGGCCTCTGGATCCGGACCCGCGACGAATTCCAACGCGGTCTCATCCAACTCGCCGCGGCGCTCTACCATATACAAAGACAGAATCTCAAGGGCGCCCTGACAATGTGCGATCGTGCGCTACCACGGTTAAAAAAGAAATCAGGCTTTCCATCACCGGTCTCGCCGCTTCCGCTCATCGACTACGCAGAACGGCTGCGCCGCGACCTATCGGCGAGCAATGGCATGCAGTTGATCGATGCAAGACCACGGCTTTGACAGACGGAGGGTCGGGGGCGGCTAAAGTGCGGCGTGGGCGACGGCGAGAGCCGTCGACGCCGAGCGGCGGGAAAAAAAGTCTGCCCCGAAATCCGCCGCGTTCGCGCGAAGGCCGCCCCCGGCCCGACGCGTGCATAAGCCGAGCTTCGCTCGGCCTGCTACATTCTGTGGCGGCGATCAGCCGTTTTGACGGAGCGGGAGCGGAACGACGGACGTCGAGCGGAGCGCGGCGACGACGGCGAGGGCGTCGACGACATCGGGATCGTACTCGGACGGCGTGCGTTCGCGCAAGATGCGGATCGCGTCGTCGTGCGAGTACGCGCGACGGTGCGGGCGGTTGGACGTGAGCGCGACATATGCTTCGGCCGCGCCGACGATGCGCGCCTCGAGACCGATCTGATCGCCCTTGAGTCCGCGCGGATAACCGCTGCCGTCGAGCCGCTCGTGATGCTGCTCGATGATCTCAGCGAGGGTGCCGCAGTCGCGCCACTTGCTCACGAGGCGAGCGCCGAATTCCGTGTGCAGCTGCATGCGGCGTCGTTCGTTCGGCGTCAGAGCGCCGCGCTTGGCGAAGAGCTCGTTCGGGATCGCGAGCGTGCCGATGTCATGGAGCAGTGCGCCGCGGCGTAAGACTTCGAGATCGATACCGGCGATGCCGAGCTGCGTGCCGATCGCGGTCGAGAGACGCGCGACGCGATGGCTGTGGTCTTGGTCCATGCCTTCGCGGGAGTCGATCGCAAGGCCGAGCGTTTCGGCAAGGTCACCGGTGATGCGATCGAGCTGGCCGATTTTGTCGAAGAGCTGAGTGTTCTCGAGCTCGAGCGCAGCGAGATAACGCTCTGCTCGGTTCTGGAATACGCCGAAACCTTGACGGATGACGGCGATCGGGACCGCGAAGTAGGCTAGGACGATCCAGCGGCCGGCTTCGAGGTCGGTGCCGAGCCAGGCGCCGAGCGCGCCGAGCGCGGCGAAGTGGAGCATCGTCCAGCCGAAGGTCTGCTCGAACGAGAGGCGGAGCGATGGGCGCGAGATGCGCGAGAGAAGAAGCATCGCCGCGCCGGCTTCGATCGTGTATGCGGCGGCGATGTACGCCGCTGGGCCGATCCAATTCGCAGCGACCATCGTATGCGCTGCGTCGGCGGCGAGACCACCGAACAGCGGACCCATGACGGCGGTCGCGACGATCGATGAAGCTTCGGGCAACGGCAGTGGACGGGGCGACAAGACGCGGATGAGCCCGCGCGCGAGACCGACGAGAACCGCTGCAGGTGTGCCGAGCACGACGAACGCGGCGACGCAGATGACGAGGCCGGGCGCGACGACGCGCCGTCCGGCGCGAAGGACATCACCGGCGAGAAGATCGAGCGTGACCGCCGCGCCGACCAACGCAGCGAGACTCAACGTCGCGTCGCCGACCTTCATGAGCGCCCACACGACGACGGCCGACGTTGCAGCGAGGAGCGCGACGGTCAGGATTTCCGATCGGAAAGGAACATCGCCCGACGCGCCGCCATCTCGCGGCGCGCGCTTCGGACGCCGAGACGTGAAAAACGCGACGGAGCGCTTTCCGCCTTGTTCCTCTGAGGTTCCGTCTCGCTCGCCGTCCATCAAATCCTATCGGGCGTACTTCGCCCTGTGAGGGTTCGACCGCGAAAAGGGGTTCCGCGTGACAGCCTCGCGCGTGGGTGTGACGGACCTCGCGCGAGACATCCGAGCGGAGGGGAACGTTTTAGAACCGATGAACGCCAGAACAGCCATGGTATATAGTTGTCCCGGGTTCGTCGCCGTCGCGGCGGCGGCCATGCTCGCTGCGGCGCCTGGCCCGGCGCATGCCGAACGCCCGCACGCGGCCCAAAATCAGGACCAGGGTAGCGGGTCGTCGGTCGTCGTGAGCTTGAGCCTCTCCAAATATACGGCCGTCCGATCGATCGACGCCGGTTCGACAGTGGGCGTCAAGCCCGACGTGATCCACGTCCACGTGGGCGATTCGGTGGTCTTCGTCAACGACGATACGGACCACCACACGGCGACATCGCTTCTCAACGCGGCGTCCTTCGTCGACGATCCGCGCTGGACCGACGATGCGCTGCGCGCAAGCGGCGACATCGGGCCAGGATTTTGGAGCACGGGCGACCTTTCGCCCGGTCAGCGTTCGGCGCCGCTCGTCGCGCGCAAGGCAGGCACGTATCTCTTCGGCTGCTTCTTCGACTACGGTGCCGGCATGCGCGGCGAGATAGTCGTCGAGCCCTGATAGAGCCTCGATGGAATTCCGCGAGCCGATCGAAAAACTGATCCGCGATCCGCGCGAATTCACACGCGACGTCAAGTTCCCCGACCCTTCCGAACTTCGCATCTACGACACGAGCTTGCGTGACGGCGAGCAGATGCCTGGGGTCGCGTACACCCCGGAACAAAAATACGAGATCTGCCGGCGCCTATCTGACATCGGCGTCCATATCATGGACGTCGGCTTCCCGGCCGTGTCGGAAGACGAGCGAACGGCGCTCAAGCTCATCATGCAAGGCAAGCGCCGCGGCGAGATCCGAGCGGATCTCGACGTCGTCGTCATGTGCCGCTCGAACGAGAAAGACATCGACGCGACGCTCAAGGCGATCGGCGAGATCGGCGTCGCGCCGTCGGAAGTGACGTTCTTCATCTTCACGTCGGGCAGCGACTTGCACATGAAGTACAAGATCGGCAAGACGCTGCTCGCGCGCGAAGGCAAACCCGAGTCGGAATGGCTCGACCTGCCGCTCTCGTTCTATCGCGACGCGAACATCCGCATGCAGTGCGATGCGATCCGATACGCGCGCAGCCACGGCGTCGAGTGCGTCGAGTTCGGCGGTGAGGACGGTAGCCGGGGCGACGTCGATTATTTCATCCGCCTCTTCAAAGAGGGCATCGCAGCCGGCGGCACGCGACCGTCGTGGCCCGACACGGTCGGTGTCCTGACGCCGGAGGCGACGCGGTGGTATTGCACGCGCATCGTCGAGGCGATGCCGCCGGGCATCACGCTGCTCAATCACTTCCATAACGATTACGGGCTCGCGACCGCGAACTGCATCGCGTCGCTTGCCTGCGGCTTCAAGGCGTTCACCGTCACGGCCAATGGGTACGGCGAGCGTGCGGGCAACGTCTATCTCCATCAAGTCGTCACCGCGCTGCGCGTGCTGTACGGGATCGATATCCCCGGCTTCAAGTACGAAAAGCTGCGCGAGCTTGGTCGCTTCATGGAGTCGGTGTCGGGCATCCCGGTGCAAGCGCACGAGCCGATCATCGGCGCGAACGTGTTCACGCATGAGACGGGCATCCACGCGCACGCGATGCTCATCGACCGGCGCATGTACGAAGCCGTGCCGGCATCGCTCGTCGGCGGCGAGATGCAATTCATATTCGGCAAGCACAGCGGTCTCAATGTCATCGACGCGACACTGCGAAAGCACGCTGACCAGCTTGCCAAGGCGGGCGTCACCGTCGACGAGGGGCTGTCGAGACGCGTTCTAGAGGAAGTGAAGCGCGTTCGCGAGGAGCGCGCGCGGACGAGCCACGTCGCCGATCTCGTCACCCAATACTACGAGAATATGAAACGGCTCGGGCTCACCGAGGATGACGTCGTGCGCATCGCCGAATCTATAGGGGCACCGCACGCAGCGGTCTGAACGCTCCCCGCGATCCGACCCGCCCCGGACGGTTTCCCCCACAACGCTGTACAGAGAGTTCCAAACGCCATGAGTGACAACAACGCCACCAACGCATATGTGACGGCGGAGTGGATCCGTCGACCCCTCGCAGACCTCGGCGGCGTCTCGCCCGCAGATGCAGCGGCAGACGCGGAAGGCCGCAAGAAACTCGACGACCTGCTCATCGAGCTCGCCGGCGTCCACGTGCGCATGCGGCGGCTCGGCTTGCCGGCCGTCAACCCGGAAGAGATCCGCAAA
>DASQJC010000223.1:0-13274 GCA_035631255.1 Candidatus Eremiobacteraceae bacterium
GTCACTTTCGGCCTGTGCGTGCGAAGCGAACGCGAACGCGAATTTCTGTGCATCCGCGAGTTGCGCCGGTGTTAGCTGGTGCTCGAGCTTCGCTTTGTCACTTGCCTTAAAGGTCGCGCCAAGCGATTCTGCAGCGAGAAACATGCCGAGTGCTCGCACCTTATCTTGCTTGACCCGAAAGCCACGGTAGTACGCCGACGCGACGACGCTGATCGCCGCTACTTGGCCGCGATCGGCGGCCGCGATGAAGTAGCTCCATGCAACATTCTTGTCGGGCAGAACCGCCGTGCCGTGATCGTAGGCGTTTCCAAGGAGGTACATCGCGGTCGCATCTCCGCGCAGAGCAGCGTCTCGGTACAACTGAATCGCTTGCCGTTCGTCCGAGCGGCCGAGCTCTCCGGTCCACAACAGCATCGCGTAATTCGTTTCGGCCGCGGTGTCGTACGCCATCGCGAGCCGATACCACTTGGCGGCCGTTTGGGGTTCCCGGGCTTTGATACACGACCCTGAGTCGTACATCCAACCGAGCATCGATTCACCGTCGGAGTCGCCAAGATCCGCCGAAGTGGTCAGCCAACGGAGTGCCTGCTCGCAACGGTCGGCTCTTGGGTAGTAGCGGAAGTACAGCCAGCCCAAATCGTACGAGGCCTCCCCGTCGTGGATCGGGTTCGCACGAAGCAGGTACGCCGACGAGCGGTTTATATTGAGCGGCACGCCTTCGCCCCACCCATAGATCTCACCGAGTTGGCGCATCGACGTGAAGTCACCGAGGTCGGCGCCTTTTTTGTACCAATCGATAGCGGTAAGGACGTCGCGTTGAACGCCATCGCCGCCGTAATAGTAGATGCGTCCGAGGTTCGCCATCGCGTTGAGATCGCCAAGCGATGCGGCGAGGGTGTACAGTTTGAGAGACGTCTGTGAATCCTGTCCGACTCCGGTTCCATCCTCATACAGCGTTGCGAGGTTGTTGATGCCGCATGGGTCGTGGGCACCAGCTGACAACGATGCCCAGTAAAAGGCGAGGATCGGATTGAACGGCAGGCCCCGATCACCGGACGAGAAGCGTCCTGATAGACGGCATTGCGCGTCTGAGTCGCCCGCGATCGCGCGCCGGAGCAGTTCCTTCTTGTCAGTCGGCGGTGCAGACGGTTTGGGTGTATGGACGACGGTGTCGACAGCCACGCTTGTCGGTTTCGGCACGTAGTAGTAGTAAATGCCGATCGCAAGGGCGACTGCAATAAGGGCGAGGATCCAGAAACCGGCAGAGAGCTTCATAGATGGATATGAGAGGATCAACAAGCGGGAGCCCGCTCGAAGCGTGCTCCATCACGCGCCGCATTTTCCGCAGATGGCGCGAATCACCTATTGGAAAGGCCGCGGCGGTCGAGCTAAAGCTCGACCGCTACAAGCCGAGCTTCGCTCGGCCTACTACATCCAATGAGCGAGCCCGCGGCGGTCGAGATAGATCTCGACCGCTCCTCATATTATTTCCGTGGAGGCAAAGAGGTCGGGATCGGGAGACTCGGGCGGTTCGAGAAATCCGGCATGACCGGCGGGTTCGCTTCCAGCGCCGAGAGCGCGAGTTCGAGCGCTTTGTCCATCTGCGGATCGCGGCCTGCGAGCGCGTCGTGCGGTGCGACATCGACGTCGTAGTCCGGATCCGTGCCGTAATTCTCGACGCTCCAGCCGACGTCGGTGAACCAGAACGAGAACTCAGGCTGCGTCGTCACGGTGCCGTCGACGAGCGGATGCCGCGGCCAGATGCCGATGACCCCGCCCCAGGTTCGCTTGCCGACGAGCGGTCCGAGCTTGTAGAGCTTGAAGCAGTGGCTGAAGATGTCGCCGTCGGAACCCGCGAACTGATTCGTCAAGCCGACCATCGCGCCGCGCACCGACTCAGGCGGATACGGACGCGGCACGCCCCAGCGCGAGACGTCGTAGCCGACGCGTTTGCGCGCGAGCTTTTCCAGCAGCAGCGGTGACACGTGACCGCCGCGATTGAATCGCACGTCGACGATGAGCGCGTCACGATCGAACTCCGATAGATAACCGCGATGGAACTCCGCGAAACCCCACGGTCCCATGTCGGGGATGTGGAGATACCCGACGCGACCGTTCGTGCGACGATGCACCTCGTCGCGATTCGCATTCACCCACGCTCGATAGCGAAGCGCACGCTCGCCTTTGAGTGTGTGGACGGCGACGCGCCGTTTGGCGCGTTCCGGGCCGCCGGCGAGTGTCAGCGTGACGACCATGTCGGCGGTGTTGACGAGCAGCTCGTCTGGCGATCGCGTCGCCGATACCGGCTGACCACCGACCGCGACGATGACGTCGCCTTCGACGACGCCGAGCCCGGGTTCGGCGAGCGGCGAATCGGCGGTCCGATCCCAGGAATCACCGCGCAAGATGCGGTCGATGCGATAGCCGCCGGCTGCTTCATCCCAATGAAGATCGGCGCCGAGAAAACCGCGTTTATATTGCGGCGGCGTGCGATAGTCGCCCCCCATCTCGTAGGCGTGCGACGTGCCGAGCTCACCCTGCATCTCCCAGATGAGGTCGGACAGCTCGCCGCGCGTGCGAAGCATCGGCAAGAGCGCAGCGTACCGATCGTGGACGAGCTTCCAATCGACGTGCGTCATCCGCTCATCCCAGAACTGCTCGCGCTGCAGACGCCACGCTTCGTCGTACATCTGAGCCCACTCGGCCCCCGGATCGATTTCGACGTTGATGCGGCCGAGATCGACCCAACCGGTGCGGCGGCCGGGATCGCGTGGAGCGCGGCGCCGTTCGCCTTGATCGCCGGCGCGATCGAGCGCGTCGACGACGCGCAGCTGCTTGCCCGATCGATAGGCGACCGTGCGGTGATCCGACGCGACGCGGAAGTCGATGACATCCGACGCGATCGAGAAATGCGTCTGCTCGTCGAAATCGTACGCGATGAGCGCGCCCTCAGGCGCGGTCTCGGGGTCCATCCACGGCGACTCGAGCGTGCCGCGCACCGGATACCGAGTGAAAAGCGCTCGGCCCTTGACACCGGCGATCCGATCGTAGCGGCCTTCCTCCACCGGAAAGCCGACGATGCGATTCGTGATGCCGTCGAAGTCGATGCTCACGGGCGCCGAGGGCGCGGTGCTCTGCGGTTCTTCTTTCTTATCGTCGGCGCGGCGCTTGACGACCGGCTTGAGCTTGGGCACGAACGGCGATCCCGCATCTTTGGTGAGCGTGACGAGAAACGGACGCATCGCGTGCGGGAAGCCGAGGTCGAATTGGAGCGCGTCGTAGATCGGGTTGAAGTCGCGCGTTGAAAGGAAGAACAAGTACTTCCCGTCGGGATCGAAAGCCGGCGAGCGGTCGACGCGCAGCGGCGTCGTCACGTCTTGGACGTCGCCGGACGCTACATCGGCGATGCGGATGATGCTCGAGTCGGCGTTCGTCTCCCAGCTGTAAGCGATCCACCGGCCGTCCGGTGAGAACGCGAGATCGGCGATGCGCGCGTGCGGGCTGCGGTCGAGCGTACGAATGGTCTTCGCGGCGACGTCGACGATCAGCAGCTCTTGTCTATGGTTCGCAAGCGCGACGACGTCTGCGACGGGCGACGGCTGCATTTCGATGATGCGACCGATATCGGTCTCGGTGATCGAGTCCGGCTCGCTCGATCCATCGGCGCGGACGACGCGGAGGCGCTCGAACCCGTCGGCGTCGTCGATGAAGACGATGCGCTCGCCGTCGTGCAGCCATTCGGACATCCGATAGCGGACTCGGCTTCCGGTTCCGAGGTGCGTCACACCCTCTTCCCAGTTCGGCATCGCATACGGCTGACCGCGCGCGATAAGTGCGAGCGAATGGCCTTCGGGGTGCGGAGCATAGTGTTCGAGGTAGGGCGAGGCATCGATGAAGCGGCGGTTTCGTTGCGGGGTCGTCGAGGGTGCTTCGACGCGGACTTCCACTTCTCGCTGCGCTTTGTGGTCGTAGACGTAGATCTTTGCGCCGGCCGTGTAGACGATGCGCGACCCGTCGGTCGACGGAAAGCGGACGTAGTAGTCGGCATGGTCCGTGTGACGCTTCAAATCCGAACCGTCAGGCGCGCATGAATAGAGATTGCCGACGCCTTCGTGGTCGGAGACGAAGTAGACGCGATCGGCGACGAACATCGGCCACGTCGGATTGCCGTTGACGGAGATGAGCCGAGAGAACGTGCCCTTGCCGCTTGCGTCGATCCACAAATCGCCGGCGGTTCCGCCGTGATAACGCTTCCATCTCGCCGCATCGAGACTGTTCCGGCCGATGACGGCGCGCCCGTCCTTGCCGAGCGCGATCGTCGCGACGTGGCCGAGATCGAGCGCCTTCACCTCGCCGCCGGCCGCAGGCACAGTGTAGGCCGCGAGATTGCGAAGAAACGGCACGCGAGCATCCGTCGTGAAGACGACATTCTTCCCGTCAGGCGTCCAGCCGGTCACCGTGCTCAGCTCCGCGCCGAGGTACGTCAGTCGACGCGCGGACCCGCCGCCGGCAGGCATGACGAATACTTCGGGATGCCATTCTTCGCGGCCGACGAACGCGATCGACGAACCGTCGGGCGAAAAACGCGGGAAAATGCTGTCGCCACGGCCGGCGGTCAGCCGTCGTGCGACGCCACCCGCGGTTTCGATTGACCAGAGGTCGTCTTCGCACGAGAAGACGATCGTGTCACCATTAATCGTGGGACAACGGTAGTAACCGGCGTTGTTCATAGGGGTGCGTGTTCGCGAGCCCTGACCCGATTCCGTGCGCACGCCGCAATGCCGACTGCTTTTGTCACAGCACTTCGCGACGCTGAGCCGACAAGTCGAAGCTCCTGAAAGCCGATGCCGCTAGAAAATGAGTATTACTGCTTGTCCGATATGCTAGACGGCGGCCAGTCGGCGACGCGTCACGGATGGCCCGACGGAGGCGGCGTCGGGGTCGGAATCGGAAACGGCGTCGCCTCGACGGCGCGCTTGCCGGCGAACATGTCGTTCCACGCTAACCGGATAGCGACCGCAAGCGATCCGAGATCGTGCGTCGCGTTCGGCACTTCGTAGTACATCGGCGCGATGCCGACGTCGTGGAACCACGTGATGCTCCGGCGGACGACATCGATCGGCACGCTTCCATCTGCGGTGCCCGCGACGATGTAGATCGTCTTGCCGCTGAGCGCGTTCGACGCGCGGGTTGTGTCTGCCGGATCCAACGTCGAGCGGATCGCGAGCAGCGCGCTCCACTGATCGGGCCGCCACAGTGCGACTTCGAACGCTGCGACTCCGCCGAGCGAGTCTCCGACGAGGTACACGTGACGCCGGTCGATCGTGAATGCGCCCTCGACCGCTGCTAAGGCGGCATACACATCATCCGCCGCTTTGGGCGATCGCATGTCGTCGCCGCGAGCATACGGCGCGATTACGATCGCACCGCTCGACTCTGCGAGCGAGCGGAAGAGCGGCTCGGCAAGCTCGGTCGATTCGCTCGTCGATTGCGGGTGGAGAAGGACGACGAGCGGCATCGGCTTGCCGGTCGCATACGACGACGGAACGTCGATCGCGCATGGCGCGAGCATGCCGCCGGTTGCAGTGGGCAGCGGGATGTCGTCGAGTCCGCGGACATCGGCGAGCGCGTGCGCCTTGCCGGAAGAGAGCTGGTCGACGAGACTGCGATCGAGCGCGACGAGCGCTGCGTTGCGATCCCAGAACTGAGCCGGTGTCTCTGTCGCGGGCCGGCTCGCGTCGAAAAGATTTGATTCGTCGACGTCGATGCGCGACTCGAGCACATCGGCAAGTCCGCTCCGCGCATCGATCGAGCGGTACCCGGCGATGAGGTGGGTGCGAGCAGCATCGATATCGCCGCGCAGCGACGCGCCGCCATCGGAAGGAACGCTCGCAGCAGGTCCGGGGATCGCAGAAGGTGCAGGTGGCGCGCTTGCCGCGAGCGCCGCTGCCGCTGCGAAGGCGACGACCGTCGCGCCGGCGACGCGGCCGGGGCGCGTTCTCCGATTCATCTTCGTCACGCTTTCCCTCGAAAGCGGCCGCGCCCTTCGGAGCCAGGCTCAGGACGAACTCCCCGCGAAGCGGTTGTATCGACAGGGATATGAAAGGTACATGATGAGCAGACTTCGGGTCGAGCCTCTCCTTGCGGCGATCGCCTTGTGCGTTGCTGCTGCGGGGCCGGCGTTGGCCGACGCTGGTGCGACAGCGACACCGTCACCTGCTGCGACCGCTTCCGGTCCGGGTGTCGGCGCCGTGGCGCCGAAGGTGGCGCTGCGGTCGGTCCTCGACGGCAAGGTGCAATCATTCGATCTTCAAGCCGCAGCGGATCAAAAACCGATCGTCCTCTACTTCTTTTCGAAAGCGTTCACCACTGGCTGAACCATCGAGGCGCGAGCCTTCGCCGCCAGGTTGGCGGACATAGACAAGCTCGGTTACACAGTCGTGGGCATATCGACCGATGACATTCCGACGCTGACGAAATTCCAGCACGATGAAGAAGCTCCACAGCGCTTCGTGAGCGACCCCGACGGCAAGATCGCGAACGCCTTCGGGATCGCCATCCAGTACAAGGGTAAGACGTATGCGAACCGCGTTACGTTTGTCGTAGGGACGGACGGAAAGATACTCTACAAGTTGGACGACGAAGTGCCGCAGTCCAACGTCGCCTCGACGCTCGATTGGCTGAAGGCGCATCCGGCGGTGAAGAACGGGTCATGAACGTAAGAGTCGCAATAGTCACGGCTGCATTACTTTTCGCATCAGGAGTTGCAACCGCGTATGCGGGCATTCCACAAAACGGTTCGCCGGCGCCGCAATTCTCGCTCGAGCTCATCGCCAACGGTCAGGGAACGGTGTCGCTCGATAAGTACAAGGGCAAGGGGCTCTACTTGAACTTCTTCGCCTCGTGGTGCCAGCCGTGCAAGGCCGAAGTGCCTTCGATCGTGCAGTTCTCGAAAGAGTATGCGAAGCGCAACGTCGTCGTGCTCGGCATCGACGAACTAGAGTCGCTCAACGCGGCGAAAGGCTTCGTCACACAGTTCAAGATGCCGTACCCCATCGGCATCGACGATTCAGGCGCGATCGGAGCGTCGTATGGCCTTATCGGCATGCCGCTCAGCGTCTTCATCGGACCCGACGGCAAGATCGTGAAGCGCGTTTCCGGTGAGATGTCGACAGCGCAGATCAAAGCCGGTCTCGACTCGATCGCGCGCCAGCCTGACAAATTCTAGATGTGGTATGCCGAGCGGAGCTCGGCTTAGTTCTTCACTTCGCGAAGGCCGCGTTAAGCACGGACATCTTTGCTGCCGTGTCCGCGAAGTCGAATGTGCCGCTCGTCCGCATCTCCTCGACAGCGCGGTTGAACGCGCCGTACGCGGCGCGCTGGAGCGAACTGCCGACGCTGATGCGCTTGACGCCCATCGCGCTCAGCTCGTCCAGGCTGAAGCGAACGCCACCCAGCCCCATGATGACGTTCACCGGCCGTTTGACGGACCGGATAACGGCGATGATATCTTCGCGTGTCGCCAAGCCCGGCGCGAAGAGCACGTCTGCGCCGGCAGCCTCGAACGCTTGCAGCCGCGCGATCGTATCGCTGATATCAGGCCGGCCCGCGATGAAGTTTTCGGCGCGCGCCGTCAAGGTGAATGTAAACGGCAGCGCGTGCGCAGCTTGCGCGGCTGCTTTGATCCGAGATGCCGCCGTTTCGATGTCGTAAGGTCCCTCTTTGCGACCTCGCGCCGTGTCTTCGATCGAGCACCCGGCAAGACCGATCGCTGCGGCGCGGCGTATCGTGTCGGCGACGTCGTCGGGCGTCACGGCGTAGCCGTCTTCGAGGTCCGCACTTACCGGGAGATCGGTAGCGTCAACGAGTGCGGCGGCATGCGCGAGCATTGTATCGCGATCGACGCCGCCATCGGGTTTGCCGATGGAAAAGGCAAAGCCAGCACTGGTCGTCGCGAGCGCTTCAAATCCGTTCGCTTGCAGAAGCCGCGCGGTTCCGACATCCCAAGGGTTCGGGATGATAAATGCGCGCTCGCGCTCGTGGAGCGCTTTGAATGCTGCGCCTTTTTGCGCTTGACTCGGCATAACGACCTCCGTTCGAAACCTTACGAGGGAGTGTGCGTTTCGGCTTGTTCGGTCGTTCTCCGCCGGCGCCGGCCGACGCGGGAGGGCAGGCGATGCCGGTTCCGTCGTCCAAACGAGTAGCCCGCCGCGCCGTTCCTAGAAAACACGTGGCGCTGTAGCTCAGTTGGTTAGAGCGCCTGCCTGTCACGCAGGAGGTCGAGGGTTCGAGCCCCTTCAGCGTCGCCAGTTAAAACCCGCATAACGCAAGGTTATGCGGGTTTCCTTATCTTAGACCACTTCTGGCTCCGCGCTGCTTCCCACAGCGGCCGGAATGGGAGTTCTGTTGTCGAGCGATCGTGACGATCAACCTGTCTTCTGCGCTCAGTGCGGAAAAGAGATCCCCGGATGGTACCTCAAGATCAGCGCTGGGATCTGGTGCCAAGATTGCGATGACGAGCCTACGTAGCAGCTGCGACTTGCGGATCTACAGGCTGTGCCCGTGAAAGCGATATACTTTTCGACCTACGCCCGCGGTTTGGATGATAGTTGGTTCATACTCCCGCCCAAGTTCGAGCTGCCGGCCGTCATTCGGATCGTCGCGCTTTCCGATCCTAACGCACACGGCGTTCGGCCTATCCAAGTGCTCGAGTTCGCAGCGACCTGGGTCGACCAGCTCGCGAGAACACCGCCGGAGTGGCCGTCCGGCCCGGTCAAAGCGGAGAAGGTCAACTTCGATGGCGATCGTTTCTCGATCACGGTTGTCGACGGCGGCGTCGTCAGGTTCCATCTCGATAAGGGAAAACCGATCGTCATCTACACGACCGACGCTGACGTCGAGGCGATCAAGGAAGCCGTTCTCACCGACGCGTTCCGCTTACAAGATCACCCGGTGGATTCCAAAACGCTGAGTCCTCAGTTCTGGGTCGATCGGATGGAAGAGCCGCTCGAGATGCAGCTCCACGCGCCGACGTTCAGGGTGCCGAAAGAGTATCGCATCCATCCGAAGTACAAGGCGTTATTATCTCTAGGAGGCGGCTTGGCTTTGATGGTCGGCAGCCTGCACTATGCCCAGGACAGCGGTGGCGCGTTAGGTATCTGGTGGATATTCTTGCTAGGCTGCACTCTTACCACATTTGGTCTTCTCGATCTGCTCTTTTCCCGCTGGTAGAGCGGCGGTCGGGGCGTGCGATCGTTTCGTAGAGGGCGCCGACGCCGAGGATGATCGCCATGACGAGCAGCGTCACCCAGCCGTAATTGAAGACGGCACGGCCGCTCGAGAGCGAGCTCGGCCAGACGATGTTCAAGAGCATGAGCAGCAGGTATAACCCGCCGCCGATTGTCACCGGGATTCCCCAGCGGCCGAGTGTGAACACACCGTTCGGCTTCCAACCGCGGCATCGAGCGATGAACGCACCCAGAACCGTGAGGAAGAACGCGAGATAGATACCCGATGTCGCGAACGAGACAAGCGCGTACAGTGCATTGACGTTCGCCGGGTAGTCGAACCACAAGATGTGGACCGGCTTGCTCGGATTCACGAGGACGAGCAACAGAAATAAGAACGGGATGATCGTGCCGACGAGGATCGCGTCGACCGGGGTGTGATGTTTTTCGGAGATCCGCTTGATGCGATCGCCGAACGGCACGCCGCCGTCGCGCGCAAGGGCGTAGGCGACACGCGCTCCCGCTCCCTGCACGGCAGTGCCGCAGCTGAAGAACGCGATGATGACCATGACGAGGAAGAAATCTTGGAGCCACGCGGGCAGCCCCGATAGGATCGTGTTGATCCCGCCGGTGACCACCGCGGCGATACCCGAGGCGGGCGTCGAAAGCAAAAGCCCAAGCACGAGCACGAACGATGCGATCCCACCGTAGAGCAATGCGTTGCGCATCGCTTTAGGAACCTGGCGTTGTGCGTCGACGGTTTCTTCGGAGATGTCGCCAGCCGACTCGAAGCCATAGAAGATGTAGACGTTCGCAAGAACCGCGACGAGCGCTGCGCCCGTCCACCACGAGCCTCCGAAGTCGACGCCGAGCGGATTGCTCTTCGCGAGCTCGACGCTCTGGGTCGTGAAAACGAAGCCGACGCGTTGGGTGAATCCGTGGATCGCAAGCGCGAGGAAGACGCCGAACGTGCCGATGGACTCGACGTACACGCCGAAGCGCGCGACGCGCGCCATGATCTTCGCGCCTACCGAGTTCAAGATCGCCGACAAGACGATGAGGCTTCCGGTCACTATGAAGATCGTGAGATGATCCGCCGGATCGAGATGTGTGTGGAACCACGCATTCGCTAGCGACGCGACGTAGACGACGACGCCGGAATCGACCGATGCGACGGTGGCGAGCAGCGCGAAGCCGTACGTCCAGCCGATGAACCAGCCGTAACGCGCGCCGACGGTGTACTTCCCATATTGATAGAGCGCGCCCGAGAGCGGATACTCGCTCGACAACTCGCCGAAGACGAGCGCGACGAGCGTCATGCACCCGACGACTACGGGGATGGTCCAGATGTAGCGCGGTCCGCCAGTGCCGAGTCCAAGCGTATAGAGCGAGTAGATGCCGACCATCGGGCTCAGGTACGAAAAAGCCACAGAGAAGTTGTCGAAGAGCGAAAGCACCCTCGACAATTCTTGCTTGTAGCCTAAAGCGCGGAGTCGATCGCCTTCCTTCGCGACGATGTCGGTGGCAGCGCTGCCCACAGCGCGTCGGTTATGCAAAGGTCGCGAACCGGCCTCCGACGAACCGAGCGGGCGCCGCCGAGATAGCTCAGTTGGTAGAGCACGCGCCTGAAAAGTGCGGTGTCGCCAGTTCAATTCTGGCTCTCGGCACCACTCACGAGGGGACGCGGCAAGCGTCCCCGTTGTTTTCCGAGGACTTCCGAGCATGTCAGCCGATCACAAAATCGATACGAAGACGGACGACCAGTGGCGCAAAGAATTGTCGCCCGAACGTTATCGCGTCTTGCGCGAGGCCGGCACGGAGCCGGCGTTCACCGGCGCTCTCCTGCACAACAAAGAAGCGGGGACGTATGCGTGCGGCGCCTGCGGGCGCGAACTGTTCAAGTCGGAGACGAAATACGACTCCGGATCGGGTTGGCCGAGCTTCTATGACGCGATCGATGAAAAAGCGGTCACCCTCATCGATGACGATAGCCACGGCATGCATCGCATCGAAGTCCGATGCGGTTCGTGCGGCTCGCATCTCGGTCATCTCTTCGATGACGGTCCACAGCCGACGGGACAGCGCTACTGCATGAATTCGCTCGCGCTCGATTTCAAGAAGCGCACCTGAACGCGGCGAGGGCGTCGTCTAGCGCTCGTTGAAACTTCGCGGCTCACCAAAAAAGGAGCTCGCGCATGGCGACGATCGCATTCTGCGGCATAGGGCTGATGGGCGCTCCGATGGCCGGGCGGCTGCGCAAGGCCGGTCACGTGGTCCGCGTCTGGAACCGCACAGCCGCAAAAGCGGAGAAGTGGGCGCAAGACGGCGGGGTCGCGTGCAGAACGCCGGCCGACGCCGCGGATCCGGCTTCCGAACTCCACCTCATGCTTGCCACCGACGACGCAGTCGATCGCGCGCTTTTCGACGCCGACGGCGCGCTCAAGACGCTCGCTAAAGGGTCGCTCGTCGTCGATCACAGCACCGTGTCGGTGATCGCGACCGCGTCGCGTGCGCAGCGGATCAAAGCCGGAGGTTGGCGCTATCTGCACGGCCCGGTATTGGCGGGCCCGGTCAACGTGGCGAACGGCGAAGGGCTGATGCTCGTCGCGGGCGATCGAGCCGTGTACGACGCCAACAAAGCGACGCTCGAGCAGATCATTGCGAATCAATGGTATGTCGGCGAGGCCGAGCAAGACGCGGCATCCTTCAAGCTCATGGCGAATTCGATGCTCGTCAATATCACGCAAGCGCTGGCCGAATTCTTCGCGCTCGGCCGTGCATGCGGTATCGATCCCGATCGAGCGCTCCAGCTCTTCGATCAGTTCGATCCCGGACGCACGATCAAGATCCGCGGTCCGCGGATGGCGCACGGCGACTACACGCCTGCCTTTCAAGCGTCGATGGCGGCGAAGGATGTCGATCTCATGCTGCAGGCGGCGCGTCAGGGAGGCGCAGACCTTCCGACGCTCGAGCTCGTCCTCCATCGATTGCTACGGCTCATCAAGAGCGGACGCGGCGACCTCGACTTGAGCGCGCTCGGGCTTGTCGCCGTCGCGCCGGCCGGCAGTCACAATGGCGAAGCGGGCGGAGATGGTTAGGGATGTGGTATGCCGACCGAAGGTCGGCAGCCGAGCTTCGCTCGGCATACCACATTACAAATTTTAGAGGTTATAGAGTTCGGAGCGAGATGAGGCGGTAGCCGAGGAGTTCGATCGGTACAGCGATCGACTGGATCTGCGATCCTTCCATCGTCGCACCGTCGACCCACCCGTCGCGCTCGCTGTTGTAGACGCGCAGCTCGTATCTGCGTTCGCTCTCGATGACGCGGCTCAGGTCGACCGGCGCGCTCGTCGTCTCGGTCCCCGAATTGCCGATCATGATCATGAGCTCCGTGCCGCGGCGGAGCGCGATGATCGACGCGGCCCCGGCGAGCACGACGATCGAATCGGTGACGTCCTCTTCGTACTCGTGCGCTTCGTACTTCGTATTCACCGGACGCGTCGCGAAGACGTTGAGCTTGTCGCCCTGACGGACGGCGAAATACGACAGCTCTTCACCGTGATACGGCAGCCGACGAAGCCCGACCCAACGCCACCCGGGCGGGATGAGCGGGTTGATGCTCGGCACGTCGGGTCGCAGCGTGAAACCGCAAACGCCCTCGATCGCCGCCCAGAGAAAGCGCGGGGGTTCCCATGGGCTCAAGCGCATGCCGCGATTGACGAGCGTCTCGCCGTCGAACCATTCGCTGAATTCACCCGGCACGGTATTGTGGGCCGCTGCATCCTCTGCGTAGTGCACGAACGACGACCGGAGCGCGCGGACCATGAACTCCGGATGATAGCGAGCCGCAGCGAAGGCGTACCACCACGTCAGGCCGGGCCAGACGCCGCCGAGCAATCCGGTCATCTTGGTCGGGTCGTACAACGGATCGTCGCGTGAGACCGTGCGCAAACCGGCAGGGGTCCAAAAGTCGGGCGCATTCAATCGGCTGACGATGCGATAACCCGTCTCTTCATCGCAGACGCGCAGCATGACCGGGAAAAGCTC
>DASQJC010000224.1:0-5537 GCA_035631255.1 Candidatus Eremiobacteraceae bacterium
AACCGCGATGAGTTCCTGCGCGCCTATCCGCAGGGCCGAAAGCATTTCGCGAAGCTGGCCGATGGCGAATGGACCGGCGCGAGCGCGTTCGTCCTCAATCGCTCGCCGCTTATCAAAGATGACAGCCTGATCCGCCGCGCGTTCGGCACGCGCAAGAGCTTATTCGCGCTTGCGTCGCTCCTCGGGCCCAACCTGCTCTTCAAATTCCTATTCAAGACGCTCACGATTCCCGATGTCGAGCGTCGCGCGGGTTCGCTCCTCAATGCAAAAGTGCGGGCAGTCTACGGCGCGGATCCGGCGCTCGCGATGGACTGCGACGATCCGATCGATTTGGAATACGCGCATGCGGAAGAAGTGAAGGTAGGCTGACAGATGGTCCAGGCGCTGAAACGTCTCGGAAATCAAGCGGTCCTTTCGGCCTTCTGGTTCGCATGGGAGGTGCATTGGGCGGCGCTCCTCGGAGCGGCGATGCAGGCGCAGACCGCGCGCTTCATCGCGCCGGGCGCGATCGGCACGGCGACCGCGATCCTCAGCGGCGCCGGCGCCGCGTGCTCGATCGTCGCGCAATATCTTGCCGGCCGTGCGTCCGATGCGGCACGGCGTCGAATCCCGTTCATCATCGCCGGCACGCTGCTCGATGTCGTAGCGCTCTTCGGCTTCGCTCTAGCGCCGTCGTTTATCGTCGTCGTCTTCGCCGTCTTCGCGGTGCAGATATCGCTCAACATCGCGGGCGGTCCATATCAAGCGCTCATCCCGGACAAGGTGCCGCCTTCGCGCCAAGGCGGCGCATCGGCGGTCATGGCGTTCTACCGGCTGCTCGGGAACGCGATCGGTTTGCTCGCGGCGAAAAAACTCGTCGTCCAGCCGGATCCGACCGTACCCGCAACATCCGTGACCCACGGACTCGTCATGCTCGCGGTCTTCCTTTCCATCGTCCTCCTCTTCGCGTTGGCGGTGACGATCATCGGCGTCCGCGACGAACGGGTGGCGAAACAAGACGAGCAGGTCTCCAAACCCGGTTCGGACTGGCCCGAGCGGATCTCGTTCACGTGGCTCGTCGTATCGCGATCGCTCGTCAGCATGGGCCTCTATCTCATCCTGCCGTTCTTCGCGTTCTTCCTCAGATTCTCGCTGCACGTGCAGTCGTATATCCAGATGAGCCTCAACATGCTGCTCGCGATGGTCGGCTTCTCGCTCATCGGAACCATACCGGCGTACATATTGTCAGACCGCATATCAAAGAAGGCGGTCATGTTCGGCGCGCTTTTCGTACTTGCAGCCGGAGCTGCTGTGCTCTCGCAGTTGCCGACGACGCAATACGTCACCGCCGTCGCTATCGCGCTCGGTATCGGCTGGGGCGCTTACTATGCGGTCGACTGGGCGCTCGCGTGCAACCTCTTGCCGGCCGGACGTGCCGGGGCGCTCATGGCGATCTGGAACATCGGTGCGTCAGGGCCGCAAGTGTTGTCGCCCGCCATCGGCGGCGTGCTCGTCGACCGGATCGGCGCGGCAGCGAACGACCCGGGCGCCGGGTACCGGCTGCTGTTCGAACTGCTGGCAGTTTACGTGGTTTTGGGTGCGATCGCGCTCGGTTTTGTTCGAGAACCGGTGCGAGAGGGAAAGGAATAGGGAGACACTAACGCCCGCGCATCGGAAGGAGTAGTGCGCTGTGAAGAAATTCCTCGCGGTTTTGACCGTGGTACTCGCATCCGGCGCGATCGTCGCCGCGTGTTCCGGCAGCTCCAATTCTGGCAACTCGTCATCCTCATCATCCGCTACCGCAGCCGCGACCGAGATGTCGGCCGCGACGACAGCTCCAGCGACCAAGTCGGCGCTGCCGATCCCGCTCACCAAACTCAAGAGCTTGACCGTCGCAAAGGGCAACGTCGCCGCTGGAAAGGTCGTCTTCGACGCGAATTGCCAGAGCTGCCACGGCGCCGGCGCGAAGAACGATGGCGGCCCCGGTCCGACGCTCGCAGGCACGGGCATCAAAGCGGGGCAGGTCGCGTTCATGGTCCGCAACCCCGCCGCGATCGACCCGGATTCAGGTATGCCGAAGCTGTCGATAACCGACAAGCAGCTGGCTGACGTCGCAGCGTACGTCGCGTCGCTCAAGTAACCCGCATCGAAGCTCGACGAAACTATCAAGGCCGCCCGCCTCAACGCGGGCGGTCTGTTCGTATGCGCCGGTGTCGCAGGTTCGTTGCAGGCGTGATGCGCCGATGCCGGTGAAACGCAAGCAGAGATGACGGTCAGCATTCACTGGTTTCGACGCGACTTGCGTCTGCGCGACAATCCGTCGCTTACGGCGGCGAGCAATTCGTCGCAGCGGATCTACGGCGCTTACTCGCTCGAGGATTTCGACCCGCTCAACGAGCGCCAGCGCGCCTTTGCGGCGGGCTGCGTCAAGCAGCTGCGTGCGACACTCGACAAGCGAGATGCGAGCCTCACCGTCCTCGACGGCAGCGCTGCGACCGCGCTCGTCTCGATGGCGAAGCGTCTCGACGCGGCCGTCGTGCACGTCTCGCGCGCGTATTCTGGTCGCGAGCTCGCATTGCAGCAGACGGTGAGCGCCGCACTCGCGTCGGCGGGCATCGAACTCCAAGTCCATCGCGGGCACGCCGTCCACGAGCCGGAGACGATCGCCGAGAGAAAAGCCGGAGGATCCGCGGGCTACCGGGTGTTCCCGCCGTTCTACGATGTCTGGAAGTCGATCGGCGTCGATTTCACGGCCCCGGAAAGCGCGAGCAACTCGCGCGATCCATCGCCGGGCCCGCTGCCCGAGCCGCCGGCGTCGCTCTTCATGCCGCCTCCGGGAGAAGAAGCCGCGACGAATCAGCTGACGCGCTTTATCACCGCGCGTCTCGCCGACTATGCGGTCAACGGCGAGTATCCGGCGCGCAACGCGACATCTGGGTTGGGCGCGTATTTGCGATTCGGATGCCTCAGCACGAGAACCGTCTATCGCGCGGTCGCCGAACGGATGTCGCGATCGTGGACGCTCGCGCAAGAGCGTATGTCGATGGAGGCGTATTTCCGCCGCCTCGCGCTCGCCGATTTTTTCACGCACCTCGCGAGTTTCGATCGCACCTTACACGACGAAGCGCTCCAGGAGAAGATGCGCTCGTTCGGCTGGTCGACGGATGGGGCTAAGCTCGAAGCGTGGCTGTGCGGCCGCACTGGCTACCCGTTCGTCGATGCGGCGATGCGGCAACTAGGGAAAGAAGGGCACGTCCATCAGCGAGCCGGCATCGCTGCCGCCTCGTTTTGCTGTTTCGATCTCGGCCTGGATTGGCGACTTGGCCGCGATGCATGGATGCGTGCGTCGATCGAGGCCGACGAGGCGCTCTGCGACGGCAACTGGCAATGGATCGCCGGCGTCGGATCGGATCAGGCCGCGTATCCGAGGATCTACAACCCTGAAAAACAAGCGCGTCATTTCGACGCGCAAGCGATGTATGTGCGCCGCTACTGTCCGGAGCTGACGCGGCTGCCGACGCGAGCGGCGCTCGCTCCATGGCAGCTCGAGCGGACGCAGCAAGTCGAACTCGGATTCTTTTCGCCGGACGACTATCCGAAACCGATCGTCGATCACGACGAAGCGGCTCGCGATTTCCTCGCTCGATACGAAGCGCATCAAGCGAAGGCGGGCGGCTCTTGACGCCCCAGACGTAGGGCCTTGGATGGCGGGCGCGGTTCGCGGAGGGAGGCATGGCCGTCGCGAGCCGCGTCCGCCGATCGACCATGAAGTCGACCGCTCCAGTCCGAGGCGTCAACAGACGCCCGCGTTATGAGGGAAGGCGGCCGCTCCGAGTGCAGACCGCCTTCACTTGGGTCGCGTCAGGCTGCGTATTTCGAGGCGAGGTCTGCCGCGATCGGGACCTGGACGCTCTCGCCGCCGTACGCTTTGACGCCGAGATACAGGTCGATGAAGAACCAGATCGGCATCGCGAACGGAAGGACGAGCGCGCTTTGCCACCCGATGACGGGGAAGTGCGACGTCGCCGCGTAGATCGCATAGAGCCCGACGCCGAGCGCATTGACTGCGAGCGACTGCACGACGTTGAAGCGCAAGAACTTCGAGCGCTGCGACTGTAAGAAGAGGACGATCATCGCGATCGGCCAGAGCGGATAGCACAGCGCGGCGAGCAAGCGGTCTTCAGGCGACGGCGGCGCGTCGACGACCGTGGCGGTCGCACGCGTCGGCGGCGGCGCGGCTTGCGCGGTCGCGGTGAACGTCTGACGCGGGCCCGGCTGCGAGTACGCGCCATTGCCGTTGGAGCCGCCCTTGATCGCGGTGAGCACCGGCTGGCGTTGGGCGGCGCCCTTCATCGCTTGGCCGAGGCGGCAGCCCGGGCAAAGCGAATCGACGGCGCAGTGAGTGCAGATCTCGTGCCCGCATTCGCGACACAAAACGGCGGTTGGCACGGCGGGATGGTAATAGCAACCCATGGTCGTTGACGGCCTCCATCGACGCAAGCCCCGCCGCTGTTGCGGCATGATCGCTTGCGGTCGTGTGGCTCTACCGCGTGCATTCGCACTTTGTTACAGCGACAATCGCGCGGGATTTGGCGAGCCGCTGGGATAAAGTCAACGTCCCGTATGGTATTCCGTCGTCTCTTAGCGTACGCCCGGCCGCTCATGTTCAAGATGATCGTCGGGCTCGTCTTCGCCGGCATCGGTTCGGCGGCGACCATCGCCTACTACAAGGTCGGCATGGCGCTTGCGCAAGCCGTCCAGACCCGAAGCCTCACCGAGCTATTCCTGACCCTGCTCGCGTTCTTGGTGCTCAATCTATTGAAGAACGCGGCGTCGTATGCGGGCAGCTACACGATCACGTCGGTAGGCCAGCAGGCGGTCGCCAAAGTGCGCTCCGATCTTTTCGCCCGAATCCAATACCTGCCGCTCCAGATCTTCGACACGTGGCGCACCGGCGAGCTCATGTCGCGCTTCGACAACGACGTCAACCTCATGGTGGTCGGAGTCTCGTCGATGCCGCTGTTCGTCAGCGCCGCGCTGACGCTCGTCGGCTCGATCGGCACGATGCTCTACCTGAACTGGAAGCTGACGCTCGTGCTCGTCGCGGTGGCGCCGTTCGTCGCGCTCGCGGTATCGCGGTTCTCCGGGCTCTTGCGCAGGACGACTACAGCATCCCTCAAGCGCATCGCCGACGTCAACGCGGTTCTCCAGGAATCGCTCGAGTCGATGCGCGTCGTCAAGGCGTTCGCGCGCGAGCCGTACGAGATGACGCGCTTCACGAACCGCAACGATGCCTATCTCGGCGCATCGATGAAATCGTCGCAGATCGGCCTGACGCAGACGCCGGTCGTCGACTTCATCGTGACCGTCGGCGTCGCGATCCTCGCCGGCTACTCGTTCCACGAAGTCATCGTCGGACACCTGACGATCGAGGCGTGGACCGGCTTCTTCACGCTCGCCATCGTCGCCGGCAATCCGGTGAACCAGATCGCGAACTACGTCGGCGACCTCGACAAGGCGATGGTCGGAGCGAAGCGCATCTTCGAGATCCTCGATCT
>DASQJC010000225.1:0-7395 GCA_035631255.1 Candidatus Eremiobacteraceae bacterium
GTGGCCACCGCGGATAACCGATCTCAGGCAGAAGAGATCCTTCGAGACCTGGGCGCACAACCGCGCCTCACGGTGTATTTGGGGTATGCACCCGGCGGCGGGAAGACGCATCGGCTTTTGACCGAAGCGCGTTCTCTTTCCGATAGCGGCGCTCGCGTGGCCCTCGGCTGGGTCGAGACGAAAGGGCGATCGGACCTCGAGGCGCTCGCGGTCGGCTTGCCGCGCATCGCCCCACGCAAGGCCTCGGTCGGCGAGTCTTCGTTCGACGATTTCGACCTTGCAGCGGCCCTGGCATCGGACTATCAGATCTTCGTACTGGACGAGCTCGCGCACACGAACCTCGCCGGCGGCCAGCACGTCAAACGTTGGGAAGACGCGCTCGCGCTGAAGGCCGCCGGAAGATCTGTCATCGGCGCGTTCAACGTTCAGCATCTCGAAAGCGTCGCGCCCGCGGCTGAGGCGCTCATCGGTTTTCCCGTGCGCGAGATCGTTCCGACCTCATTCTTGCGCAGCGCCGATCAAGTGGTCGCCGTCGACGTCTCGCCGGAGCAGCTCGAACAGCGGCTGCACGCGGGGTTGATCGTCCGGCCTGAGGACATCGACCGCGCCCTCCAAGGGCCGTTCAGGCCGCAAACGCTGCGCGCGTTGCGCGGCCTCTTGCTCCGGACGATCGACGACATCGCCCGCGCTCGCGGCGAGGCGCCGCCGGCGTCGGTCGCGCTCGTCTTCGTGTCGAAGGACGTTGACGCGGCCGGCCTCGTCTCACACGCGGCTGCGTTCGCGGACGCGATGAACTTGGCGCTGTCGGTGGCGCCGCTCGAGAACGGCGCTTTGGAAAACGCGACGCGCGCTGCGCGCCTCGCCAATGCAGCCGTCGTCGAACAAGGCGCGGTCGACACGCACAGGTCCTTCGGCGCAGGCGGCGGCTCAGGCTCGGCGTCTTTGCTTTCGAGCGCGCCGGCATCGCTGGTGGCGCTTCCGCTCGGCGACCTCGCGCGCCGCGTCGCCGCCGGCGGCGCTGCACGCGACGTGCTCATCGTCGATGCTGCATGGGCTAACTCGAAAGAGAGCGCCGTACACCGGCCATCGAGCGGGTACGCGTTCGGCCAGACTTTGGCCGATCGGCAGCGCATCGGCTACGGCAAGCTCACCGTGTACCTCGGTGCGGCAGCCGGCTGCGGGAAGACGTATGCGATGCTGGACCGCGCGCATCAGATGGTCGATGCGGGAATCGATGTCGTCGCAGCGTTCGTCGAGACGCATGGGCGCGTGGATACGGCTCGGCTCATCGATGGGCTGGAAGTATTGCCGCGCGAGCGTATTGAGTCGAGCGGCATCGTCTATGGGGAGCTCGACGTCGAAGCGTTGCTTTCGCGTCGGCCCGCGGTCGCTTTGATCGACGAATTGGCGCACTCGAACGCACCGGGAAGCACGCGCGCGAAGCGCTACCTCGATGTGCTCACGATCATCCGCGCCGGCATCTCCGTGATGACGACGCTGAACATCCAACATCTCGAAGGGCTGAACGACGTGGTTCGCCGGCTCACCGGCGTCACGGTGCGAGAGACGATCGCGGACGGCGTCTTGGAGTATGCCGACGAAGTCGTCCTGATCGACGCCAGTCCGCAGACGTTGCGCGACCGGCTGCGTGCAGGCAAGATCTATCCGCCCGAGCGCGTCGACGGGGCGTTATCGTCGTTCTTCAGGGCCGAAAACCTATCGGCGCTTCGGGAGCTCGCGGTGCGCGAAGCGCTGCGAGTGCGGCGTCCGGCTCCGAAAGGCGTCGCTAGGGTCGGTGACCTTTTATTGGGGGTCGCGCCGCGCGATCGCGACTCGGCGCTCATCCATCGAGCGGCTCGTCTCGCCGATCGGCTCGCGGTCGACCTGCACGTGCTCCACGTCGCGAAGCCACGTCATGCGCGCGACGCCGTTGTGTCGGAGCTTGAAAGCGCAGCCGTCGCGGTTCGTGCGGGGTGGAGCGTCATCGTTTCCGAGCGCCCGCATGAAGAACTCGCGCGACGCGGCCGCGACATGCGGGCAGTTGTCGTCGTCGAAGGTGCGCGTGCGCGTCCGGGACTGCTCGCCGGTCCGACGGTCGCGCGCCGCGTGCTCGATGCAGGCGCGCAAGAGCTGCTCGTCCTCGCGCCGACATAGTCGAAGCGCAGATGCCGCGGGCCGAGGTAAGCTCGGCGACACGCGCGGCCCCGAAGGCTTGGACACAACCTCGATGCGTGTGATACACTTTGCGTGCAACCGTCATGCAAGAGATCGTTCTCCCGGACAGCGTCAAACCGGCGCTCGAGTGGGTCAACAACCGGATTCTTCAAAAAGTGAGTCCGGCGCGCAAACACGCGATCGCTCAAGGACGTTTTTTTTCGGCGTTGGATGCGTGGGCGAACGGACGCGGCGCAGGTACGGTCGGCACTGAATGGCGTTTTCAAGTCGCTCCACCGGGCGAGATCCGACGATCACTCGTGCCGGACGTCGGGTACCTCTCGTACGACCGCATGCCTCTCGACGAACAAGTGTTGACCGACTCACCGGCTGCAGCGCCGGACGCTCTGGTCGAAGTGTTGTCGCCGGACGACCGCACGCAGGATATCGAGGAGAAGATCCGCGTTTATCTAGCGGCCGGCACGAACGTCGTATTTCTGGTCGACACGAAGTCGCGCACCGTTGAGATCATCGACCGCGACGGCCGGCACGTGATCGGTGAGGACAAGTTCGTCGAGCACGACTCGTTGCCAGGTTTGCATTTCATCGCGCGCGATCTGTTCGACGTGCAAAAACCGCAGCGGTCGAGATAAATCTCGACCGCTACAGCCTTACGGACGATTGTCGATCAGTGGCAGCCTGGGAACTTGAACGTCCCGATGCGGGTTTGCCAGGGGGCGCTGCCCGTCGTCTTGATGTACTGGTTGACGTACCAGAACGTGCAATCGTCCACCGGATCGACGCTCATCGCCGTGTAGTCGCCCCAGCGGCTCGCCGAACTCAGCTGTGAGCCGCTGCCGTTTTGAATGATCCCTTCGCGCAACGTCATCGTGCCGAGCGCATCTAACGGCTTGCGGCCGGTGAACCGGATGCCCGGATACGTGCTATTGCCGTCGGAGACGCTGAAGCCGAGAAGCAAGTCGCCGTGATGATCCGCAGCGATGCTTCCCATCCAGCGGTTGATGCCGTCGCTCGGGGCGTACGTGCCTTGCTGATATATCGAGTAGACGCCGGCGATGCGGCGGATCTCGTACCAGCGGACTCCGGCGACGCCGGCACTCGCCTGTACCGACTGGTTCGTCACGAGCTGCTCGTACCCGACTTTCTTGCGGTAGGCGAGACGGAAGGTCGGACGCTGCCGGTAGCCGAGGAAGTCGATCTTCACCGCAGTGCCCGGCTGCGGGATGCACTGCCGTCCGCCTGCGCCGCACGGGAACGTCGAGTTGAACGAGGCCGTTGTGAGCTGCGTCGGACCTGTCAACGTCGATGCGTTCGGATTGCTCCACAACACCGTGAGGTCGTAGATGTTGAGCGCATCGGAGGTCGCGCCATACGGTCCGTTGTCGTCCTGGGTTCCGACGACCGGCGCCGGCGCGCCGTTGGCCGGGTATGCCTTTCCATCGACGTCGGATGGCAACAATCCATCGCCCATCGTCGCGATCGGCTGCTGCGACGAATCGAGGAAGAAGTGGACGCTGCGCGCGTTCGGGTTGCCGGCGACCATCTTTTTCTTCTCGAGGCCGTAGACGCTGATGCCGTACGAGCCGTTGTTGCCGAAGTCGCGTGACGTGAGGATGTACGAGTCGCTCCAATCACCGTACTTCGGATAGTCCGGGAAATTCGGTCCGGCAGAAAACGCATAGCGGTAGTACGCGCCGGTCGGGTCGCCCGTCTGCGAGACCGCGACGCAATTCCAATAGTTGGGTCCTGCCGTCGTGAACTGCGTCAATATCCACCGATCGTTCCGCCGATCGTACAGGACGACCGGGTCGCCGGAGTTCTGCGAGCAGTC
Organism: Candidatus Eremiobacteraceae bacterium; assembly: GCA_035631255.1. Classification (GTDB taxonomy): domain Bacteria; phylum Vulcanimicrobiota; class Vulcanimicrobiia; order Eremiobacterales; family Eremiobacteraceae; genus JANWLL01. The sequence continues at coordinate 4,007 of DASQJC010000225.1, forward strand.
GGAGATCGAGAACCCGCTGAAGAGCGTGCCGATCGTCGTCGGACCGGAGAGCTTGTTCCCGAGCCGATCGTAGACAGCGAACGACAAGTTCACCATCTCGACGAAATTGTTGATGCCGATCGCACCGTCTGGATCGGGCGGTAGAACGCCGTTAAGGTTGGGGAGGCCTTCGAACGTGAGGCCAGGCCCGACGTTCGGCTGCGTTCCCATCGCTCGCTGGACGACCGGATCGTTGAAGACCGGCACGTTGCGGGGGAATGGTCCGTCGTACTCGTGGACTTCTCGATCCCCGCCGACGAAGTTCGTCACGGGCATCGAGCGCACCGGACGTGACACGTCGAACGCGACCGCCTTGGTGACGATCGGTTTGACGATTGCCCATGGTTGAGCGTCTGCCGGTGTCGTATCGGCGAACGTCAATCCGAGCGAGAGAATAGCCGCAGACACGGCGGCGGTCTTGATGTTCATCGTGACTCCTCCGCGAACATGATCGCTGACGACCTGAAATGACGATTACGCGACGGCTCGGAATCGACGTCGCGCAGGTCTACCTCCGCTCCACGCCTCAGTCCTCTGGGCGTTGCGCATCGCGTTTGCCGGTGTTCAAGGACGAGTTCTATATCATATGCGAATCGCTGCGAGGACAGCGGCCGCGGCTGAAAATCCCGCGCTTATCGGACCGTCAGATCTGCGTGCCGAGTTCGACTACGACGCGCGACTGGTTCGATGAATTGCCGTTCGGGTCGAACGCAAGTCCGGGCGCAGGGCCCGTGACGTGAGCTTGCGACAGGTCGACTCTGAAATAGGCGCCTCCGCCCAACTTCCACGCCGGCGTCAGCGTCCAGGTCGTAATGCCGCTGCCTGGCCCGTAGCCGATGAGATCGGCGTTGCTGCTCGTGTCGGTCTGCGAGCTCCCGTCGTGGAGCGATTCCCATCGAAGCGCGGTCGAGAACTTGCTCGACCATGTTTCATTCGCGAGGATTGCAGCCCCGAACGCGCTTTCCGATGCGGTATATCCGAGCGCCGCCGATGCCGGCGAACGTGCGTAGAGGGCGTACGGCGAAAGCTGAAGCGCACCATGCGTGCTTGAAAACACGAAATTGTAAAGTTCTTTGTTCGCGATCGAGGTCGTCGCGTTGGCGGGCGTTCTCGGATTCGGATCCAGCCAAACGGCGAGTAGCGAATCTGACGGATCGAGAGCGTAGCTGATCGCCGCCTCAGCAGCGCCGTACTTGCCTGAATAATAGCCGTCGTTGACGCCGAGCGTCAGCGTCGTCTTCCCTTGACTCCAGTTCGCGCGGACGCCGCGGCTCACAGCGTTCTCGACGTTCCACACCGCGCCACGCTGGATATCCCAATTCTGGTAGGTGAAGGTCGACTCTGCCCCGGTGAGCGTCGCCAAAATGCCGACGCTTACGTTGAAGTTCGAACTCGGCACATACTCGAGATACGCCAGCGGTACCGGCCCGTAAAGATCGGTGTTCGCGCCGGGTTGGATCGTCTTGTTGCCGGCGATCCCGACGGTCGGGAGGCTGTACGCGCCGGCTTGAAGCTCGAACTGCAGCGTGCCCGACGTCTTCGTCAAGATCGCGAACGCGTTGCTCACGTTGAAGCGGCTCGTCCTGTCGGCGCCGGTCGGCGTGTCGAAGCTGCCTATCGCGTTGACGCCGCTCGTATACGCCTCGGTCGCGCTGAAGACCGCGTGTGTCGCGATCGGAGACGGCGATGGAGCGGGGGTGGCTGAATCGGCGCTTGCGATATCGCGCGAATCGGCGAGTAGGATGAGAGCAGCTGCCGTTGCCACGAGCGGATGAGATCTCACGTGATCACCTTCGGAGGTAGTAGGCCGAGCGAAACGCGGCACATCTTGCAAGACGGCGGCGGTCGAGCGTTAAGGTCGATCGCTCGGTTCACCTTTCGGGGACGCGTCGAGGGCGAGATTGAGGGCGAGCACGTTGACGCGCGGTTCGCCCAGAAATCCCAGCTCGCGCGGTTCGATGTTCGCGGCGACGATCGCATCGATCGTCCGGAGGCTCAAGCCGCGCGCTTTCGCGACGCGGGGTGCCTGGTAATAGGCCGCTTGCGGGCTGATGTCGGGATCGATCCCACTTGCACTTGACGTGACGAGATCCATCGGAACCGGGCCGGTCGCGTCGGGGTTCTGCCTTTTCAGCGCGTCGATCGCCGCTTTCGTCGAATCGATAAGCTTCTTCGACGTCGGCGCGAGGTTCGTGCCGCCGGTCGAAGTCGGGTCGTAGCCGTTGCCCGCCGCAGACGGACGCCCGTGGAAGTACTGCGGCTTCGTCCAAGCTTGTCCGATGATGTCCGACCCGACGATATTTCCGTTCTCGTAGACGAACGCGCCGCCGGCTTGGGTCGGAAAGATCGCTTCGGAGATCAACGTCATGACGACCGGATAGATGATGCCGAACGCGATGACGGTGACGAGCGTGAACGCGATCGCAGGGGCGATGTGCCGCACGAGGCCGTCTTTTCCTTGCGTTATGTTCATTTCGTCTCTGCTCAAGTCAGGTGAAGGGCGGCGAGGAGCATGTCGATCAGCTTGATGCCGAAGAAGGGCACGATGACGCCGCCGACGCCGTAGACCAGCACGTTCGTGCGAAGGACCGCATTCGCGCCGATCGGGCGGTATTTCACACCGCGCAGAGCGAGAGGTACGAGCGCGATGATGATGAGCGCGTTGAAGATGACGGCTGAGAGGATCGCGCTCGCGGGCGTCGTCAAATGCATGACGTTGAGCGCGTTCATCGCCGGGTAGGCGGCAGCGAACATCGCCGGCAGGATCGCGAAGTACTTCGCTACGTCGTTCGCGATCGAGAACGTCGTAAGCGCTCCGCGAGTCATGAGCAGCTGCTTGCCGATCTCGACGATCTCGATGAGCTTGGTCGGGTCGGAATCGAGGTCGACCATATTGGCGGCCTCTTTCGCCGCTTGCGTGCCGGAGTTCATCGCGACGCCGACGTCCGCTTGTGCGAGGGCAGGCGCATCGTTCGTCCCGTCGCCAGTCATCGCGACGAGACGGCCCGAGCCTTGCTCGCGCTTGATGAGCGCCATCTTCGTCTCCGGCGTCGCTTCTGCGAGGAAGTCGTCGACACCCGATTCGCGCGCGATCGCGTCGGCCGTGAGCGGGTTGTCGCCGGTGATCATGATCGTGCGGATTCCCATGACGCGCAGGCGGCTGAAGCGGTCGCGCATGTTCGGTTTGAGGACGTCCTTGAGATGGATGAGCCCGAGGACTTGTCGTCCATTCGCCAGCAGCAGCGGCGTGCCGCCAGATCGGGCGACGCGCTCGACGTCGCGCGAGAGGACGATGCCGTCCTCGCCGCCTCGCTCGTAGACCCATGCTCGGACCGCATCCGGAGCTCCCT
>DASQJC010000226.1:0-2777 GCA_035631255.1 Candidatus Eremiobacteraceae bacterium
AGCTCCTGCATCGATCCGAAGTAGTAGTGGACAAGGCCGTGATTGACGCCCGCCTCTTCAGCAAGCTTTCGCGTCGTGATGTTCGCGTAGCCGACGCTGATGAGGAGCCGTTCGGCCGCATCGAGGAGCGCCTGCTCTGCGTCTTCGCGCGCTTGAGTGACGCCCAAACGCGCGCGTTGCGATGACTTGATCGTCGTCGTCCTCCTCCGCTGCGACTACGTGCAGCGGGTCGTCAGATTCCTGGTACCGCTCCCGGGGCGAAGAGCGCGATCGCCGCCAACACGGCGAGAGCGACCCCGACGGGCGCGACGATGCGGTTGCCGTCGCGAACCCCCTTTTCGACAAGCATGATCGCGCCGAGCGCGCCCATCCACGCGAGATGCGCGACGCCAGCGGCGAACATGACGAGCATGAGCGCCCAGCAGCAGCCGACGCAAAACGCCGCGTGCCCGAGCCCTATCCGAAAACTGTTGAGCGTGCCGCGCTTGTAATGGCGCATGAGATATGCGCCCGGGTGCCGGCACGCTTTAAGACACGCGTCTTTGAGCGGCGTGAACTGATAGATGGCGGCGAACGCGAGCGTTCCCGCTGGGATGACTTGCGCGTGCGCCTCGAGCCAGGGCCACGAGTCGACGAGCCGGTGGAGCTGCATGTCGCCGGCGAACGCCGCGAGCGCGAACAGCGACCAGATACCGAAGTAGCCGAGTAGCAGCGCCCCAAGCGCACGTCCAAATCCCGGCGCGCCTGCGGCTGCCGCCGCATACATCTTCATGAAGCCGAAAGATGAAGGCAACATCATCGCCGCGGTCATCACCTGCCACGCACCGATGAGGATGAGCGCCGCGAGCCAGAACGGTCGACCGCTCTCGTATAGCGCGTGGTGGTGGACCTGCGCCGCTGCGCCGCTCATCTCAGCCCAGATCGCGATGATCCACGCGACGCCGATCACCGCGCCGAGAATCGCTAGAGTTGGACTGATCGGATGGAGCGGTCGACCTTCGATTGATCGGGCGCGGCGGTCGACCATAAAGGTCGACCGCTCAATCTCATCTATTGTCGAGGTGGACTGCTCGAGCATGTCAGCCTTCGAAGCGGAAGTCGCCTTGGATCGCGTTGCAATCCTTGAACGACCAGACCATGCCGTGCTCGGGGATGTCGACGACGTGCTCCGACGCTTTCGACACGTAGGCCGGCGCGCCGGCGATCGTGCTGAACGCGCTGTCGCGGAGCGTCGTCACGGATCCGTACGCGCTCCGGTAGGGCGACATGGTCGCGCGGACCTTGTCGCCGACGGCTATCGTACCCTCACCGCCCTTGAGCTTGTGCTCGATCGGCAGCGTGTGGATCGCGATATCCTCGCCGATGAGTCCGTTCAAGTCTGCGAGCGGCCCGCCGAGCCGGCCGTGCCAGGCATCGAGGATCGCATCGCGCTGCGCTTCCGTTGCCGCCGCGTCGACATACGTCACGCGACGCCAGCTCTTGGGCACGAGCACGTTGCCTGGGATCTTGACGACCTGCACGTACGTCAATCCCGAGACGTCGATTCCGTTGATCTCACCTTTATCGATGTGGTATGCGTTGAAGGCGTCGCACGAGCCGTTGTCGGGGTCTTCGCCGATCCAACACCGGCACAGCGTCCGGCAGGAGCACGCTTCCAACAGCGTCCCCTGCAGCACGTAGGTCCTGGATTTCGTCGAGGGTTGGGCTTGTGTCTGGGTCGCCATCGGGTTATGCCTCCTTGGTCAACGCCTGGGCGAGTGTATTAGTCATCTGACTAATACAACAAACTAACCCTCCTTGTCAAGTGGGCTGGTTGATGATTTCAGAAGCGCCGGCCCAGCGGGGCGGCGTTCTAGAGCTTAACGGCGGGCCGGGTCCTTCAGTCGCAGCGCAGCGAAGAGCGAGAAGGCGAAGACCGTGAAGATCGCCGTGAGGGCAGCGGCTTCGTATATGTCGTGTTTCAGCCACACGTGTCCGGCCGCGTCGACGTACGTCGTCTGGGTGGATGGCATCGCGTAGAGCAAGACGTAACGCACGCCGAGAAGTCCATACATCCAGACCGCAGTGATCCAAAACGATGCGGACGCACCGCCGAAACCATGGAATCGCGCTGCGACGATCGCCGAGAAGATCGCGAAGAAGACAAAAACCGTCAGCAGCCAGCCGAGATAGTTCGAGAACGGCACGCCGAAGAAACCGCCGCCCTGCTCCCAGATCCACCACTTGTTGATCGTCGAGGCCGTCGGGTCGAGCATGAAGTCCCAGCTCGTCATCAACACCGCCGCGGCGGCGGGCGCAGCCCAACGAGAAAAGCCATCGAGTGCTGGGCCAGCGCGTCCGAGGAGCGCGAGCGAGACCGTCCACGCGAGATAGCCGGCGCCGAAGTACGCGCCGCCGATCGTCACTGGGACGAGGAAGAGCTTACTCCCGAGGATGTCGGTGTAGTGATAGTGGCCGAACGGGAAGCCGGTCACGATGCTCAAGTTTTCGGCGACATTGCTCACGACCAGGCAGACGATGATGAACCAGAGCATCGTCCTGCCGCCGTAGACCGAAATGCCGTGCACGAGCGCGAACGCGACGAGCAGTATAGTGTTGATGATGCCGACGAGTCCGCCCGGGATAAGACTCGTCCAAATGCTCGTGACGATCGTGAACGCCGCCATGAGCCACACGAGGATCCACGCCCAGCGCGTCGTCGCCTGACTTGGTCCCGAAGGTCCAAGCGTATCTGACCTGGTTCCGGACGCCGGACGAACGCCGACGTCAACGCCCAT
>DASQJC010000227.1:0-5963 GCA_035631255.1 Candidatus Eremiobacteraceae bacterium
TCCGACGCCCGAATGCGGGCCGCCCACGATCACGATCGCCATGGCGGAAGAGTTCGCGACGACCCTCACCTAGCCCGCCCGATAAAAAAGCCGAGCTTCGCTCGGCCTACTACACTCAATTATGGAGAGACCGCGGCGGTCGAGCTAAAGCTCGACCGCTACGTCGATCTCTTGATCTATTCGGTCCGCGGGGCGGCGGCGAGGATTTCGGGCGTCGCGGTGGTGGCGAACTTCTCGAAGTTGTCGCGGAACTTGCGCGCGAGTTCGTTCGCCTTCGCAATATACGCGGCTTTGTCGGCCCACGTGTTGCGCGGGTCGAGGATCTCGGAAGGCACGCCCGGCACGCTCGCGGGCACTTCCACATGGAATATCGGATCCGGAGTGAACCCAACGCCGTCGAGCTGTCCGCCGATCGCCGCATTGACCATCGCGCGCGTGTAGGCGAGCTTCATGCGCTTGCCGACGCCATACGGTCCGCCGCTCCAACCGGTGTTGACGAGCCAGCACCGCACGTCGTGCCGTGCGATCCGCTCGCCGAGCATCTTCGCGTAGACGACCGGTTCGTGCACCATGAACGGGGCGCCGAAGCAGTGCGAGAACGTCGTCTGCGGTTCGGTGACGCCCTTTTCGGTGCCGGCGACCTTCGCGGTGTAGCCGGAGAGGAAGTGATACATCGCTTGTGCGGGGGTCATGCGCGCGACCGGCGGCAGCACGCCGAACGCGTCGCACGTGAGCATGACGAGGTTGCGCGGATGTCCGGCCTTTCCGCCGGGAGCGACGTTCGTCACCGAGGTGAGCGGGTATGCGGCGCGCGTGTTCTCCGTGTAGATGTCAGAGTCGAGGTCGAGCTCTCGCGTTTCCTCATCGATGACGACGTTCTCGAGAACCGTCGCGAAGGTACGCGTCGTCGGATAGATCTGAGGCTCGAGCGCCGCCGAGAGATGGATCGCCTTCGCGTAGCAGCCGCCTTCGAAGTTGAAGACGCCGGTATCGGTCCAGCCGTGCTCGTCATCGCCGATGAGCGCGCGCTCCGGATCTGCGGAGAGCGTCGTCTTGCCCGTGCCCGAAAGGCCGAAGAAGATCGCGGTGTCGCCCTCTTTGCCGACGTTCGCCGAGCAATGCATCGGCATCGCACCAGCGAGCGGCAGAAGATAGTTCATGACCGTGAAGATCGACTTCTTGATCTCGCCGCCATACGTCGTGCCGCCGATAAGGATGAGCTTGCGGCCGAGGTCGACGATGATGAACGTCTCGGATCGCGTGCCGTCGCGCTCGGGCGCCGCGAGGAAATTCGCCGCGTCGACGACGGCGAATTCAGGCGTGAACTCGGCGAGCCGGTCGGTCGTCGCCGGGATGAACAGATGCCGGGCGAAGAGATTGTGCCACGCGTATTCGGTGACGACGCGGATCGGCAGACGATAGGCGGGATCGGCGCCGGCGTACGCGTCGAGAACGAAGACATCTTTGTCGCGCAGGTACTCGTCGACGCGGCCGAGCAGCGCCTCGAACGCCTCGCGTTCGAACGGCTTGTTCGTCTTGCCCCAGTCGACGTGTTTTTCGCTGCCCGGCTCGCGGACGAAGAACTTGTCTTGCGGTGACCGACCGGTGTGTTTTCCGGTGCGGACGACGAGCGGGCCGGCAACGGCTGCGATGCCCTCGCGCCGGCGGATCGACTCTTCGAAAAGCGCGGCGGCCGTCAGGTTGCGCGACGCCGAGCGGACGGGTCCAAATCCGAATCCTTCGAGGCCGATGGATTCGCCGGTGATGACAGCCATGTAGGAGGCAGCTCCTGGCAGAGTCGCGATGCGGGACGAAGCGACCGTCCGAGGCATCGCGCTCGGCGGCGATATTGTCCTAGTATACCCCATATCTTCCGGAGCGGGATGAGTCCTTCGCGCGAGGCTTGCGAGGATTGTCGCCCGGACGAAACACCGTGGGCACCCGGCCGGTATCACATGACGTCACCGATCGGAGGGTCTCACCTTGAAACTGTTTCTCGTCATCATCGCGCTCGTGGTGCTTGCAGCGATCTTGCTGCCGCTGCTGCACCTGATCGCGTTCGCGTTCGTCGTCGTCGCTGCCGCCATCGTCGTGATGGCCGCATGGAAAATACTGTTCGGCGGCGGTGCGAACGCCGTTGGCGCAGGCCACGACCGCGGTGGCCCGCCAGCTATCAACAGTTAGACCAAGCTAACGACTGGGCGGCGCAAGAGAAGGCGCGGGAGCGAAAGCGATCACCGCGCTACTCGGCGCGTTCGAGCGACGCGCACTTCCTTAACTACAAAGCCTCTTTGAGTTTTGACGGATCGATATTAGCGCCGCATAGCACGACGACGATTTTGCGACCAGATAGATCCGATGTCTCGGCGAGACCTGCGACCGCGACGCCGGCAGACCCCTCGACGAGCATATGCTCTCGCTCGATGACATCGCGCATCGCTGTCCGGATCGCGACTTCATCGACGTCGACAAAATCATCGACGTTTTGCCGGCACAGGTCGAACGTGATCGTGTCGTGGTCGACGCCGCCGGCCGTCGCATCCGAAAGGGTCGGCAGATGCTCGGTGTCGATGACATGGCCGACCTTCACCGACTCCATCATCGATTTCGAGTTGCGCGGTGAAACGGCGATGACGCATTTCGCGCGACCGGCCGCCTTTAGATAGCCGGCGACACCGCCGATCAGTCCTCCGCCGCCGAGCGAGGCGACCACGACGTCGACATCCTCGAGCTGGCGGGCGATTTCGACGCCGACTGTCGCCTGGCCGGCGACGACATCCCAATCGTTGTACGGAGAGACGTAGACCATGCCGTGCTCGGCCGCATACGAACGCGCAAACCGTTCGGTCGCACCACCCTCGGACCCATGAAAGCGCACCGCGGCTCCGTAGCGGCGGATGTTCTCGACTTTCGTCGCGGCCGCGCCCTCGGGCACGAAGACGATGCCGGCGACGGCGAGGTGCTTCATCGCATAAGCCATGGCGAGGCCGTGATTGCCGGTCGAGGCAGCGACGACGCCGCGCACGCGCTCGTCCTCGTCGAGCGTGAGCAGCTTGTTGAACGCGCCGCGCACCTTGAACGATCCGGTGAGCTGGAGATTTTCGAGTTTGAGATAGACGTCGGCTTCGTACGCATCAGACAGGTAATCCGAGCGTCGCAGCGGCGTCTCGAGCACGTGCGGACGGATGCGTGCTTCGGCCTCGAGCGCGCGGGAATAGATATCGTCGGCGGTCACGCCGCGCCGTTCCCTTCAACCGTCAGCGCGCCTTCCACAGGAATGTCGATTTATCGACAGGCGCTCACAAGCAGCCCACAAGCGCCTCCACAAGGGAGCGTCGAAAGGACCCGGAATACAGCCCAAACACGTGTTCGAGCACTCGGAGATCCATGGCGCGCAGTTTCGTCCACCTTCACGTACATAGCGAATATTCGCTCCTCGACGGCGCGTGCCGCATCAACGACCTCGTCGGCGCTGCCAAAGAGTTCGACATGCCGGCGATCGCGCTCACCGATCATGGCGTGCTTTATGGCGCGCTCGAATTCTATTTCGCCGCGAAGTCGCAAGGCCTCAAGCCGATCATCGGCTGCGAGATGTACGTCGCGCCGCGCGGCCATCAAGATCGCTCGGCGCGCGACGAGTACCACCTCACCGTTCTCGCCGCCGATGCGGAGGGTTATCGCAACCTCATCCGTCTCGTGTCCGCGGGCTATGTCGACGGCTACTACTATAAGCCGCGCGTCGACCTCGACTTGCTCGCGCAGCACAACCGCGGACTCATCGTCCTCTCGGGCTGCCTCGGCGGTGGCGTCCAACAGAAACTCCTCAAGGACGACATCGCCGGCGCGCGCGATCTCATTGGCAGCTACCGGTCGATCTTCGGCGAGCGCTTCTTCATCGAGCTCCACCATCATCACATGGCGCTCGAAGACAAGGTGCGGCCGATGTTGCGCCAGCTTGGCGCGGAGCTCGGCATCCGAACGGTCGCGACGAACGACTCGCATTACCTTCGCAAGGACGATGCCTCGGCGCACGACGTGCTGCTCTGCATCGGCACGGGCCGGATGGTGTCCGATCCCGATCGCATGCGCTTCGACGGCGACGATTTCTACGTGAAGTCGGCAGAAGAGATGCGCGAGCTGTTCGCCGACGATATTACCGCTTGCGACGCGACCCTCGACATCGCCGACATGATCGACATCGATCTCGAGTCGACGTCGTTCGCGCTGCCGGCCTTCCCGGTGCCGGCCGGCGAGGCAGACGACAAGGCGTATCTGCGCAAGCTTTGCATGGACGGTCTCGTCGAGCGCTACGGTACCCCCGAACCGAAACATCTCGAGCGCGTCGAGTACGAGCTCGGCGTCATCAACAGCATGGGCTACGCGTCGTACTTCCTTATAGTATGGGATTTCGTGCGCTACGCCCGCGAGCAAGGAATACCGGTCGGACCGGGGCGCGGATCGGCGGCCGGCAGTCTTGTCGCCTACGCGCTGCGCATCGCCGACGTCGACCCGTTCCGCTACAACCTCTTCTTCGAGCGCTTCTTGAACGCCGATCGCATCTCGATGCCCGACATCGACACGGATTTCTGCTTCGAGCGCCGTGACGAAGTCATCGAGTACGTCACCGCTAAGTACGGCAAAGATCGCGTCGCGCAGATCGTGACGTTCGGAACGATGGCGGCGCGCGCAGCGGTGCGCGACGTCGGGCGCGTCATGGCGGTGCCGCTCGGCGACGTCGATCGCATCGCAAAGCTCATCCCGAACATCCCGACGAATCCGGTGACGATCCAGCAGGCGATCGACACGGTGCCGGAGCTGACGTCGATCTACCAGAGCAGCCCGCAAGCTCGCAAGCTGCTCGACACGGCGATGCGCGTCGAAGGTCTCGCGCGCCACGCGTCGACGCACGCGGCCGGCGTTGTCATCGCGCCCGGTCCGATCACGGACTACGCCCCGCTCGTCCGGCTCGGCGACGACGACGTCAACACGCAATATTCGATGGAGTGGGTCGAGCGCGTCGGCTTGCTCAAGATGGACTTCCTCGGGCTTCGTAACCTCACGGTCATCGAGGCGGCTGCCAAAGAAATCAAGCGCACCGCCGACCCGGACTTCTCCATCGAGACGATTCCGCTCGACGATTCGAAGACGTACGAATTGTTGTCAGCCGGCCAGACGACCGGTGTCTTCCAGCTCGAGAGCGCCGGCATGCGCCGCTACATCGCCGAGCTGAAGCCGACGCGCATCGAAGACGTCATCGCGATGGTCGCGCTCTACCGGCCTGGGCCGATGGACTGGATCCCCGACTTCATCGCGGGCAAACACGGACGGCGCAAGATCACATATCTCCACCCGAAGCTCGAGCCGATCCTCGAAGAGACGTATGCGGTCGCAGTCTACCAAGAGCAGGTCATGCAGATCTGCCGCGAGCTCGCCGGCTATACGGTCGCGCAGGCCGACGCGTTGCGAAAAGTCATCGGCAAGAAGATCAAAGAGAAGATTCCTGTCGAGCGCGAAAAATTCGTCAAGGGGTGCGTCGCGCACGGAATCGAAGCGCCGCTCGCCGAGCGGATCTGGCAATTCATCGAACCGTTCGCCGGCTACGGCTTCAACAAGGCGCACTCCGTTTGTTACGGACTACTCGCGTATCGCACCGCGTGGCTCAAGGCGAATCACCCGCTCGCGTTCATGGCGGCGCTGCTGACGTCGGTGAAGGGCAACACGGACAAAGTCGTCGAGTATCTCGCCGAGTGCGTGAGCTTGCGGCTGTCCATCCTCCCGCCCGACGTCAACGAGAGCAGCACCGACTTCACCGTCGTCGACGGCGCGATCAGGTTTGGTCTCGGCGCGCTGAAGAACGTCGGCGACGGCGCGATCGCTGAGCTCATCGCGAAGCGCTCGAGCAGCCGGTTTGGTTCGCTGGCGGACATCTGCGCGCGCGTCGACACGCGGCTCGTCAACCGCCG
>DASQJC010000228.1:0-9943 GCA_035631255.1 Candidatus Eremiobacteraceae bacterium
TGACGTCGACTACACGAAGGACCTGACGGATCGCAACAACTACGGCAATTACTTCGGCATGTCGGATACTGCCGGAGTACCCGGAAGTCGAGCAGAGTGCGGCGATCTCGCGACGGACTCACTGCACGAGTGCGTGCCCAACGATCCGAGCCCGGTGGCGGAGATCCGAGGTCCGTACAACTATCTATCTACCACGACGCCGATCTTCATGGACTACGTGCTGGCCGACACGTACAAGCCTAGCGACAAGTGGACGTTCAACATCGGTGCGCGTTTCGATCAGTTCAAGTTCGATCTGATGCCGCTGCAGATCACCGGCATTAACGGGCTCGCCATGCAGTCCGAACTGCAAGACGGCGTCTGTCTGCACGGATATGCATATCCGGTCGGAGATCCGTGCAACGGCTACCTCAACGTTCTCGCCACGACGGGCGGCGGATTGCCGGTCGACGCTCCTGGTCAGGCGAACTGGCAGAACGTCAGCGGGGCGCTCACGTACAACGACTTCAGCCCGAGGTTCGGTTTCACGTTCGCGCCATCGTCGCGTGACGTCATCCGCGCCTCCGTCGGTCGATATGTCGAGGCGCCAAATTCCGCGTTCCTCGAGTACGAATCGCCGAGCAACTGGGGTCCCGGGAACACGGTGCGTGCGCTCAACCGCTACTGGGATGGCTTGGGCTTCACGGCAGTGCACAACGTCCAGCCTGAGGACAGCACTAACTACGACCTGTCGTTCGAGCATGACTTCGCGAGCGGCCTTTCGGCGAAGATCACGCCGTTCTATCGTGATACGCGCGATCAGGTGCTTACGCTGCCGGTGAACCCTGCGATTCCGACGTTCGTCACCGGTTACAACTACGGCGCGGCCCGCATCATAGGCTCGGAGTTCTTGCTGCGCAAGAACCGGACCGGTGACGAAGGTCTGTCGGCGACGCTCTCGGCGACGTATACGAACTCGAAGATCCGATACACGAAAGGGGCGAACGGTTCGTCGTTCATCGACGTGCAGAACGCGGGCATCTCGGCATACAACGCAGCGCACGGTACGAACTATCCACTGCTCGATCCAAACGGGTACTACTATCCGTCGTTCGTGCAGGCGCCGCTCGTCGCGACGCCGTCGTACGTCGTGCCGTTCGTCTCTACGCTGACGCTCGACGAGCGAACGCACGGCTTTGACCTCGTGCCGACGTTCAACTTCCAGTCCGGTGCGCCGTATGGCGACCCCGCCTTGTTCCCGGATCCTAGCGGGCTCGCGCCGGTCGGACCGGATCCCTACACGCACACATTCGACGCCCCTGGATCGCTCAAAGGCCCGTCGTACTTGACCATGAACATGGCGATCTCTCACGATCTCGGCGGCAACTCGAGAGCGTCGCTGCTCGTGACCAACGTGTTCACGGCGATCCACAACCATGGTTATCCGTGGGAGCTGCCTGCGAGCGACGGCGCGATCTCATACTCGGATAACTATTTCTACCAGCTCAATCCGCTCGGTGCTCCGGCGCTTAGCGGTTTCCCACAGAACCCTGCATACTACGGCGACAATTACTTCCCGTACGCGCCCTTCGGGCTCGCGTCAGCTCGACAATACACGTTCAGCATCTCGACCAAACTGTAACGGGCGGACGCGCTCGTTGGTGAAGGGGGCCGGCCGAGTGATCGACCGGCCCCTTCCTTTTAAGGCGCAGCCCGCGCGCCGTGTCAGTGAGTGCCGGTCGCGCGCGGCGGCACGGAGCGGAGGTATAACCAAAGCGCGCTTATTTCGGCATCGGTCATCCGCGTGTAATCGGACCACGGCATCAGCGTGTTAAGCGTCGTTCCGTCGGGACGTCTCCCGATGCGAAGTGCGCGCATGAAATCGGCCTGCGACCACGTGCCGATACCGGCCGGCGTGATGTTCTGCGCCGTCGGCGAGCCCGGTGGCAGCCCCGCGATTGCGCCGCCGGAAAGGCCGGCGCCGTGGCAACCCATGCATCCTGCGACGCTCGCAAGATAGTGGCCGTACTGCACATCGACTGCTGCGTGCACGTCCGACGGACGAGGCGCGGATTGATCGATCACCGAGGCATCCGGCAAGGGCAGTTGGCCGACGGCCAACATCAACAGGCCGAGCGGACGAAGTTGCGTCGGCGGCAATACGTTGTCGACCGGCGGTAGGCTCTTGATGTACGCGATGACGTCGGCGAGATCACGGTCGCTCAGGTGCGTGAAGTCTTTCGATGGCATGACGAGCAAGCCGTGTCCGTCCGGTGCCACTCCATAGCGGATCGCTCGCACAAAGTCGGCGTCGGAGAACGAAGCCCCAATGCCGCCGTTCCCACGCGTCAGATTGGGCGCGACAATGCGAAAGGGCGGTACGTCCAGGAAGGCGGAGCCCTTCAGTCCGGCGGCATGACACTCCGTGCAGCCGGTGATCGCCTCGACGATGTGACGGCCACGCTCGACGTTGCCGGATGCGATCGGAACCGACAACGCGAGCTGCTCCGGGGCGACGGCATACGTCGTGCGCAGTTTCGCGTTGCCGGCCACAAGACCGACGACGATCAACACGACGATGGCCACCACGACGACCCCGAGAATTCGGACGGCTTGGCGCATCGCACCAAGGCTTAACGTCGAAACCACACGTGACCTTCATGGGGTTTCGACGGTACAAGGCGTGCCCGACGCTCTATTTGAACCTATCGTCATGGAGCTCAAGGCACCGCTCCCAAGCGGAACGGTGACGTTTGCATTCACCGACATCGAGGGCAGTACGGCGCGATGGGAACGCGACCGCGCGGCCATGCAAGAGGCGGTGCGCCGACACGACTCGATCCTACGCGAAGCGATTGAGAAGCGCGGCGGGCACGTCTTCAAGACGATGGGCGACGCATTTTTCAGCGTGTTCACACGACCCGAGGACGCCATCGCCGCGATGCTTGCGGCGCAAAGAGCCATTTTGGCTGAAGATTTCTCGGCCATCGATGGACTGCGCGTTCGCGCCGCTATGCACACCGGCACCGCCGACGAGCGCGAGGGCGACTACTTCGGACCGGCCCTCAATAAGGTGGCGCGGCTTCTTTCGATCGGGCACGGTGGTCAGATCCTGCTGACGAGCGAAACGATGGCGCTCGCCGAAGCCACGCTGCCGGCTGACATCCGGCTCACTGACCTTGGCGCCTATCACCTCAAGGATATCATCGAACCCCAGCGCGTGTATCAGATCCTTTCCCCGGGATTGCCGGAAGAGTTTCCGCCGTTGCGGTCGTTAGGGATATTGCCCAGCGATCTTTCCCTCGTCGACGCTGCGGAGTTCCATTCAGTGCCGAGTTTCAGCGGACGCGATGACGAGCTCGCCGTCATCGACGCGGCGCTGCAGCATGAAAACGCGGTGGCTGTCGTGCTGGGCTTAGGAGGCGTAGGCAAGTCTTCTATTGCGCGCGAGTACGGCTGGCGAAATCGCGATAAGTATTCCGTGCTTTGGTGGCTCGACGCGCAGACCGAAGACGGTATCATCGATGGTTTGCTGCGTTTAGGCATCATGTTCGTGAAGGGCCTCGACCAACTCGCAGACCGGCGTGCCGGGGCGCAGCGCGTGATCAACTCGGTGCTTGGCGGCTTCGATAAGCCGGTGCTTCTTGTTTTCGACAATCTCGAAGACGATCGGCTTATGCGGTCGTGGTTGCCGCGTTCCGGCACTCGCGCCTTGGCGACTTCGCGCGACACCGCTTTGAGCAGCGACATCATCGCGATCCCGTTGCAAACCTGGTCGACCGAAACCGCGGTCGCCTATCTGCAGCATGCGAGCGGGCGGACGGATCTGACGGGAACGGATGCACGCTCGATCGCCGAAGCGCTTGGCGCGTTGCCGCTGGCGATGGCGCATGCCGCCTCTTCGCTGCGCAACCAGCGGATGCTCAGTCCCGGACGCTATCTCGAACGTATCAACGAGCACCTCAAGAAGGCGCCGCGGACAGCCGAATATCCGCGATCCGTCTTTGCGACCTTCAGCGAGGCGATCGCGCAAGCAGAGCAGCAGGCGCCCGGAGCGGCCGCTGTCCTTTGTTTTGCGACGTTGTTCGCACCCGATGACATCCCCGACGAGCTTTTCCGTCAGCGCGCCGATGACTGCCCCGAAGGACTGCGGCCGGTTCTGGGCGCCGCAAATGCGCTTGACTTGCGATCGATGTTCGTCGACGATTTGCGTTTGGATGAAGCCCTCGGCGCGCTCGATCGCCTTTCTCTCATCACGTTTTCGTCGCGGTCGCGCACCTACAGCATGCACCGATTGATCCAGCGCGCGGGGACGGAACTGATCGGCCCTGATCCACGTAGGTGGCGTGAGCTCGCGGCGCATGCCGCCTACTTAGCATATCCTGAAGCGAAGTTCACGACGTGGGCGCAATGCGAGCGGGTCCTACCGCATGCGCGCGCTGTTTTGGACTCGATTCCGAATGATAGCGATCTACTCGATGTCGCGAACCTCGCGGACCGGTGCGGCGAATATTTGCGCGACCGCGCTGAATACGCCACGGCGGAAGCGCTTTCGATGCGCGCGCTGACGATCCGAGAGAAGGTCCTCGGGTCGAATCACCTCGACGTTGCGGTCAGCCTGAGCAACTTGGCGACGGCGATTTGGCATCAAGGGCGCTACGCGGAGTCGGCCCCGCTTTGCGCGCGTGCGCTGGAGATCCGGGAGAAGGTGCATGGACCGGAGCATCTCGATGTGGCGGGCGCCCTGAACCGTCTTGCGGTTGTGAGCCAGGAACTAGGTCACTACCGCGACGCTGAAGCTCTTCACAAGCGCGCGCTCGCGATCCGGGAGAAGGCGCTCGGACTGGATCATCCCGAGGTTGCTGTCACTCTCAACAACCTCGCCAACGTGTACGCCGTCCAGGGGCGTTTTGCCGAGGCAGAACCGCTCCACGTTCGCGCCCTCGCGATCAGGGTAAAGGCGCAAGGGCCGGATCATCCTAACGTCGCGTACAGCACGGATAACCTAGCGAACGTCTATGGCGACCTGGGGCGCCATGCTGAGTCGGAGACGCTTCACAAACGTGCGCTCGCGATCTGGGAGAAGGCGCTCGGGCCGGACCATCCCGATGTCGCGTTGAGCGTAGATAACCTCGCTGACAGTTACGCCGGTCAGCACCGCTATGCGGAGGCAGAGACGCTCCACAAGCGTGCGCTCGCGATTTGGGAAAAGGCGCTCGGGGCGGATCATCCCCGCGTAGCTAACAGCTTGCATTCGCTCGCAATGATTTACCGTGACCTAGATCGTCACAAAGAGGGCGAGCCCTTATTGTTCCGGGCCCTGTCGATTCGAGAGAGGGCACTTGGTTCCGACCATCCATTGACGAAGTACACCCGAGAAGCGCTCGACGGTTTTTCATCCGAAAAAACGGATTAGACGCGACGAGGTCGCAACCCGGGCTCGCAAGAACTCTTCCGCTAAGAACGCGTACTCGGTTCGTTCCGGGTTGCGTCTTTGCGCTTGGTCTTGTGAGGTACACATATGCGGTACCGCATGTCGCTCGTCGTCGCTATCATTATCGCCGTACTCGTGTGCCCGCATCTTGTCGCTGCGGCCGATCTTTCACCTGACGACGTCTTCGCGCGCCATGAAACCGCCGTCGGATACTCGCTCTCCGACGGAAAGGCGAAACCCTACACCATGACGCTCACGTCGACGTCTCAAGATCAGCTTAACAAAGTCGACGTCACGACACTGACCCGTAGGCAAGCCGGACCACTGTATTGGGAAGACGAGCGCTACCAAGGCAATCGCTTCCACGCCTACGGTTTCAGCAACATCGGGTTTTGGGATGCTTCGCCAAACGACAACGTGACGATCCGAACCGGCTATTCGCGACGCTTTGCGGTGACCTCCGCCATCATCGACGCCGAAGGGTATGACGATACGCTAAAGCCTGAAATGCGGGCTCCTCAGGGCGACGATGTCGTCGTACGCATCCACCCAAACGACGGTGTCGACGCGGACATCTATTTCAACCGCAACACGTGGTTCGTCGATCAGACGATTCTCGACCCCGACTTCGTCGCGGCGAGGGAAACGTACACAGACTACAAGCAGCAGGGTCCGGTATGGATCGCGATGACTCGGACCGTCGGAGGGACGACGATGCGAGTATCGTCTTTCCAGTGGGATGCACAGTTGACGAACGATGATCTTGCGCCGCCGGCGCCGCGCCAGTATGCGACGTTTCCGGCGAGCGGGAGTACGACAGTTCCGTTCGATTGGCATGGCGGAGTAATCGTGCAGGCGTCCGTCAACGGGGTGACAGGGCGATTTGCCGTCGACCCCATGACTAGCGGCATTGTCATGGACAGCGTCATGGGCTTCCGGACCCACCTGCTGCCGCAGGGGTACTCGACGCAAGTATACCTCACCGACCGGCTTTTCGAACTCGAGGCGATACAGAAGGCAACGGTGCAGGTCGGCGATCTCAAGCTTCAGGACGTCAACGTGAAGATTTGGAGCGACAATTTCGGCGAGGATCTGTACGGGCGGCTTCCATTTGACGGCATGCTTGGTCTTGACGTTTTGGCCCAAGCTGTCACGTCGGTCGACTTCGACACCCACACCGTGACATTCACCGATCCGGCCCGATTTGTGCCCGACGCAAGCTCAGTCGCAGTTCCCTTGCAACTAGACGAGGGCGCGGCGCAGGTGGTCGCCGATCTCGATTCCAGCACCCCGGCGTCCGTGTGGCTCGACCTCGCGGCGCCTTGGCACTTGGGCCTTTACGACGAATTCACGAGGGCGAATCCCTCAGTCGCGGGCTCTCACATCTCTTTTGAGAACGCCGTAAAGACGCTCTCGATAGGTCCGTTTCTCTTCAATAATGTGGGGGCACTGTCGATGGGCAAAAACAATGACCGTGATAACTACAGCGCAGCCGAAGGGTTGGTAGGTCTCGGGGTGCTCGACAACTTGAACATGACCTTTGATTATCCGGCGCAAACCGTATACGTAAAGCCGACGAAGGGCAACTAAGAGGGAGCGCGCTGAGACGTCGCCGAAAGCGGATCAATCGGACGAGTTCTTAGGGATTCGTCTAACTACTATTTGATCGGAGGGCGGTCATGAGCACCAACATCAAATCGACCCCAGATCTGCGGATGATCCCACTCGGGCTTTTCAGCATCGGCGTGGGCCTCTTTATCGTAGGCGGCGAGTTTATCGGCGGCCCAGGCGTCGGTGCATACATCGCGTTCGGCCTTTTCACCGCGGGCATCGGAGCGCTGATCACTGGTTACTGGGCCTTCCGCGCGGACAATATTTTCGGCGGCGTGGCTCAGTCGATCATCGGCGCATTCTTCATATCTTTTGCGATGTACGATTGGTTGTTTTACTCGAGTGCAAAAGATCCGTATGCCGACCTCGCATGGGGTGCTGCTGCGGCCGCTATCGTCGTCGGGATGATCGCGTTCGCATCATTCAAGGCGAGCATCCCGAGGCTAGCCTCCGTGACGCTCCTAGGGCTTTTCTTGTTTCTCGTCTTCTTGTGGGCGGCAAATGCGTTCCACTCCATGACCATGTTACTAGTCAGTGGAGTGATAGCGATCCTCACCGCGATCATGGCTTGGATCGGCGGACTGATCCGGCTTCTGGCGAGCCTATAACCGGCACTATCTTACATCGATTGGGCGATCGCGATGGCGCGGGCTTCCTGCCAAGCGGCGCCCTCAGCGAAAAGTCGGTCGAGCTCCGGTGTCGTGAGATTTGCGGTGATCAGCTCGAAGAGCATCGTCGCCGGCTGATAGATCGCGAACTTGCTAGAGAGCCCGTGAGCTTCGAACTCTTTTCGCGAATAACCATAGATCCGAGCGGCGTCGTCGATGCGATCGTTTCGCGCGCCCACGCAGCCGAGCAGTAACATGATGTCGGCGACATAGATCGAATCTTGGATCGCGAGCGCATGTTGGAAGGCGTTATGCGCCGCCTTACTCGCGCCTTCGTGATCGCCGAGCATCATGAGCGTGATCGAGATATTATCGTATGTGATGAGGAGATCTCTGATGTTCTTCCGCGGCAAGAACACGGCGAGCGCTTCATCGAAAATGCGCCTCGCCTGTTCGTAGTTTCCCGAGAGCATCTCGGTCGCACCGAGGTTGGTCAGGACGGCTCCCGCAAGACGCTCGCATCCAAGCGCCTTGAGCATGCTTATCGCTTCGCGGTTGAGCGAGCGAGACGTCTCGAAATCCTCGCGGTGCTCCGCGACGATCGCCTTCATCCCGATAGCGCGGGCCAACGCGAGCTGAGGTCCGGAGCGACGGTAGATAGCGATCGCGCGCTCGATCAGCTCGAGCGCCTCGTCGTTCCTCGCGGCGTCGGTGCTAAGCCACGTCATCGAGTAGAGCGCATCGGCGACGCCGGCCTCGTCGGCGTGCTGCTCGAATACGTCGCGCGCACTCGACGCCATTCCGAAGCTGCGTTCGTCGTGGACGAAAGTCGACAGCGTCAATCGCAAACGGGAGGCGGCAAGAGGATGCGCGCGCTCATCGACGAGGTCAAGCGCAAGACCGATCCAGTACCTGGCCTCTGCGATGAGGCCGACCGCGAGCCATAACGACCCAAGGGAAGCGGCGATGTCGGCGCCGATGAGCGGATCGTGACCTGCCCCAAGTGCCCATCCGAGCGCCGCGCGGAAGTTATCGAGCTCCGGCTCCTCATCGGGAAGCCACACCTCGGTCGGCTCACACCGATGACGAGCATGCGCTGCCAGCGCGAGCTGGCGGAAGTATTCCGTGTGGCGTCGCTGACTCGCAGGTCGCGCGACGTCCGCGTCGAGCCGCTCGAGCGCGTAGGCGCGGGTCGACTCGAGGACGCGGAAACGTACAACGTTGCCGTTAGCGTCTGCGAGGATGAGCGACTTATCGGTCAGCGACGATAGGAGATCGATGACGTCCGCTTCGTCGATGCCACCGTGCGCGCAGACCGCGGTCGCAGCATCCAAGGTAAATCCACCGGCGAAGACGCCCAAACGGTTGAAGAAGGTCTGCTCTTGCCGGCCGAGCAGGCCATAGCTCCAGTCGATGAGAGCCGTGAGTGTCTTCTGGCGTGGCAGTGCGGTGCGAGTGCCGGCGGTGAGGATCTTGAATCGTTCGTCGAGCCGTTTCGCGAGGGCCGGCACCGAGAGCACCTTGACCCGGGATGCCGCAAGTTCGATGGCGAGCGGGATGCCGTCGAGACGGCGGCAGATCTCCGCGACGGCGGGTGTCATGTCATCGGTCATCGCAAAGCGGCTGTCCGCGGCGGTCGCACGCTCGACGAAAAGAGCCACAGCGCCGAATTCGCGGGCCTTCGTGGCGGAGGTGGCCGTCGATGGATCGGGTACGGCGAGTGAGGGCAACCGATGTACGAACTCACCCGTGATGCCGAGCGGTTGCCGCGACGTCGTCAGGATCCGCACTTTCTGGCACTGCTTGAGGATGGCATCCGCGATCGACGCCGCGGAATCGAGCGCGTGCTCGCAGTTGTCGAGGATGAGCAGAAGATTTCTGTGCTTCAGCGCGTGGACGATCGAGCCTTCGATCGACTCGCCGGTCTGTTTCACCTCGAGCGACTGCGCGATGGAGCTAACTACAAGTCGCGAGTCCGAGATCGACGCGAGATCGGCGAACCAGACGCCATTCGCGTACTGGTCGATCGTCTCAGCGCCGATCTGCAACGCGAGCCTCGTTTTTCCCACGCCGCCCGCGCCCGCGATCGTCACGAGCGCATGCGAGACGAGCAGGCGTTTGACATCGTCGAGATCGCGATCGCGTCCGAGGAGCGCGGTGAGTTGCACGGGGAGATTGTTCGGCCGTGCGTCCACCGACGTGAGCGGCGCGAAGTCGGCTTGCAGGCCGGCAGCCGATAGCTGCCACACGCGTTCAGGCTGCAACAGATCTTTGAGGCGGCGCAAACCGAGGTCGACGAATGACGCGTCGG
>DASQJC010000229.1:0-3653 GCA_035631255.1 Candidatus Eremiobacteraceae bacterium
ATCGCGATCCTCGGCGTCCTCATCACGATGTACGACGGCCGCACGAATCTCGCGGTCCAGGTCGTCGACGAGGTCGTGCGTTATTTTCCGGGGCTCGTCTTCGAAACGCGCATACCGCGCAACGTCCGGCTATCGGAGGCGCCGTCGTTCGGCGCGCCGATCGCCCGTTTCGATCCGAAAAGCAAAGGCGCCGTGGCATATGCCGCGCTCGCCGAGGAGGTCTCATCACGGTGAGCAAGCAGCGTGGACTCGGCCGCGGACTCGGCGCGTTCTTCCCGAATGCGGCCGGAGCGACAGCCCAGCCGAAACCGGTCGCCGACGAGCGGCGCGTCGCGATGCTCGACGTCGAATCGATCGTCGCGAACCCGCACCAGCCGCGGCGCGACTTCGACGGAACAGAGCTCGAATCGCTCTCGCAATCGATACGTTCGAACGGCGTCTTGACGCCGATCCTCGTCCGCGCGAGCGGTGCGGAACGGTACGAGATCATCGCGGGTGAGCGGCGATGGCGCGCGACGAAGCTCGCGGGTCTGCGCGAGATTCCCGCGCTCGTCCGCGAGGCGGACGATCCCCAAACGCTCGAGCTCGCGTTGCTCGAAAATCTCCAACGCGAAGATCTCAATCCGATCGAAGAAGCGAGCGGCTACCGCCAACTGCTCGACGAGTACGGCTTCACGCAAGACGCGCTGTGCACGCGCCTCGGCAAAGCGCGCCCGACCCTGACGAACGCGCTGCGCCTCCTGGCGCTGCCGGATGTGGTGCAAGCGATGGTGCGCGACGGGCGGCTGAGCGCTGGGCACGCGCGGGCGCTGGCTGCGCTGCCGGCGCCGCGAGCCGAAGCGATCGCGCGGACAGCTGTCGGACAAGGCTTGAGCGTTCGCGAAGTCGAGCGGCTCGCCGCCGCAGCGTCGCCGGCGAGCGCGAAGAAGAAGGCCCCCTCAGGTGTTGCGACCCGCACTGGCCAGCAGGCATTGTCCCCCGAGCTCGCCGCGGTGGAGACGCGGCTGCGTTTCGCGCTTGCGACGCGCGTGGCGCTTCGGCCGCGTGCCGGCGGCGGCACGATCGAGATCGACTACGTCGGCGACGATGACCTGACGCGAATCGTTGATGTCATGTGCCCACAGGACATCTGATGTGATGAAGCAGGCGGCGCTCGCGCTCGTATCGGTGGTCGCGTTCGCCATATGCGCTGGCGGTGCGATTCGCGCGGCAGACGGGGCGACGGTAGCGCCGGCTCCCGATCCCGGCGCCCTCGCAGCGGTGAAGCGCTACGTCACCGCGCTCGAAACACCGGATGCCGCCGCTGCCTATGCCGTGCTGACTCCTGCACAGCAACGCTATTTCGGCAACGCGCGCAACTTCGCGTCGAACTACAATGCGACTGGGTATCGCATCCTCAGCGTTTCGGTTGCGAAAGTGACGGCGCGCAGCGCGGACATCGTACAAGTCGACGTATCGCAGACGGCGTCGTTCTTCGACGTCGCGATGCAAAAGACGTCGACCGCGCAAGTCACCGAGCCGTACTTCGCGCTGCGGACGAATGGTACTTGGGGCGTCAAAGAGATCTACGTGCCGTGGAAATCGTACGCGCCGAACGCGCAAGCGTCGGCAGGCGGGATCACGGTGATCGTCAACCGCATCGAGTTCTTCGATCACCGCATCCGCGTCTATTGCACGCTCCGCGATCTCGGATCGAAGGCCGCGCAAGTTCTGCCATTGCTTCGCAGCACGATGACGATCGGCGGAAAGCCCGTCGCAGCGCTCGACACAGCGGACTTCCCGCTCAACGACGAGCAGTTCTTCGAAGGCGCACGCATCTATCCGTTGCATCAAGCGGTCGGATACATCAATTTCCCGCTCGCGTCGCGCACCGACGCGGACCTTAAGGCGACGATAACTATCGGGCCGGTCGTCGCCGACGGCGCGTCGCAACCGTCGTTCGTCACCATCGGACCGATGGATCTGCGCAAGTGGTGAGCGTGCGCGCGCGCATCTACCGGAGGATTCGTTTTCCGGCGCTGCGAAGCCGCAAGCGCTCCAAAAACCGCTTTGAAAGGCTCATCGATGCAGGCATCGCGGCGCCCTTCCATTATCGTCGGTCTAGCCGGCGTGGTCGCGGCTTCCATCGCGCTCGCAGCGTGCGGTGGCCTCGGCGTCAACCTCAAATCCGGCCAGACCAATCCGACGCAAGTCGCGATCACCGCGGCCAGCGGCGTGACGCTCAACCCGTATCCATTGCTCGTCCAGCACACCGTCTTGTTCGTCGCGCACCCGTCGGCCGGCAACAGCATCAACTACGGCGTCGCGCAGCCGGTCAAGTGGGATTCGAGCAACCCGCAAGCCGTGGTCCTGCTCGAGCCGGATTGCGTTTTCACGCATCTCTATCAGGGCGAGCAGACGTCGACCATCTGCGTCTGGGCCGATACGTTCGGCAAGACGACGGCGAACATCGACGCGATCGCGACGAACGGTGCGCTCGGAACGATCGGCATTTCGGTCACGAACTGATCGCGCGTTTCCATCATCAGGGCAACTTCGGGCCGGGCGACCGGTCCGTTTGCTTTCAGGAGATCCAAGTCAAGTGATCTGTGCTCTCACCGCGGCGGCCGCGCTTCTCGCGGTCGCGAAACCTGCAACTGGTGCGTCATCATCGAATTCCGCGCCGCCGTCGCTCGCGATCGTCTTCCACGTCGCGCCGCCGGCTTCTGACGACGGAGCTTTGGCAGCGGCCGACGTCGCGCTGCGCGCGCCCGAGGAGATCGGCGAACCGCTCCGCGCGCTGCACGGCCGTGCTCACGCGCATTTGACGTTCGCGATCGATCCGGCGTACCTCGCGGCGCTCGACCTTGCGTCAAAAGGTGATACCGCACTGTCGAGCGGTGCGTCGCATTTGAGCCGCGAGCAGTCGATCGATCTGCTCGCGATCTTGGCCCGCCATCGGCCGCTCGATGCCGGCCTCGCGCGTTCGCGCGCCGGCGCGCAGTATCTCACGCTCGCGACTGCCGCGGCCAACGCGGCGCGGGGCGATCGGTCACTCGCATTTTCGGCTTCGGATCTCGCGGATTTTGCGGCGACCGATGCGTCGATCGTCTTGTCCGAATCGGGCATGCCGCAACCGGAAACGTTTTCGCCTCCGTCAGCGGCCATTCGCGCGCTCGCGGCCGCAGACAAAACGGTCGTCGATGAGTTGCGGGCCGATGTGCATTCCGGTGCGGTCGAACTCGTCGCGATTCCCGATGACGAGCCAGTGCTACCGCTCATCATCGACGCCGGCGGCAAGTCGGCGACGGATGCACGCATCATCAACCTCGCTGCCGGCACCGACGCCGGAAAAGTGACGACCGCAGCGCTGCGCGCATCGACGGAATTCGCGAGCCCGCCATCAGGTCTGAGGGTCGGTTTCTATTCGCCCTTCGGTGCATACGATGACGCGACCGGTCCGATCATCAAGAACGCGGGCGCGGCGTACGCGCTTTTCTCTGACCGCGTCGTCCGCGGCAGCGGCACCGGTTCGCAAAGCGGCGTCGATGAAGCGGCCGCGTCGTCGCTGCACGCATATTCGCTCACCGTCGATCGCAACGTCACGCTGCCCGTATTATTTTGGAGCGAAGACGGCAGCGCGGCTGTCCAGACGGCGATCGGCGCGACGAGTG